>CALPMR020000075.1 GCA_943324725.2 Bordetella parapertussis
GCATCGGCGAAGCCTTCGGCGGCAAGGATCACTCCACCGTGATGTATGCCGTGGAGCAGGTGGAGAAGCGGCTGAGCAGCGATCCCGATCTTTCTCGTCAGGTGCAGAAGGTGCGGGATTTGCTGCAGATCGATTCCCGTAAGCGTCGCTGAGCCGTCGCGTGCGGACTTTGGAAGCGCCTTGATCTCAGGCCACCGTCAGCGGCAGGCTCGGATCAAGTCCCTCCACCTCCCCCTTAAACACCCGGCTGGCCGTGATGTCATCGGCCTCGATGGTCATCAGCTCCAGCCGCGAGACGGTGCTGCCGCTGCGGTTGTAGAGGCGGTTTGCCTGGCGCATCCGGGCGCGGTCGATGGCATTGCGGATCGAGCGAGCGTTAGCGAAGAAGGGCAGCTGCATGCGGCGCTGAATGTAATCAGCAAACGCCTGCTGACCTTCCTCGCTGAAGCGATAATTCTCGCCCGCCAGAATCAAGCGGGCGATCGCCAGCAGTTCGCTGGCCGAGTAATCGGGAAAATCGATGTGGTTGGCCACCCGGGAGGAGAGGCCGGGGTTGGACTGGTAGAAAATATCCATGCGCTCCTTGTAGCCGGCGAAGATCACCACCAGGTCGTCGCGGTTGTTCTCCATCACCTGCAACAGGATCTCAATCGCTTCGGCGCCGTAGTCGCGCTCGTTCTCCGGTTTGTAGAGGTAATAGGCCTCATCGATGAACAGCACCCCGCCCATCGCTTTTTTAAGCATCTCGCGCGTTTTCGGCGCGGTGTGACCGATGTACTGCCCCACCAGGTCATCGCGGGTGGCGGTGACCACATGGCCCTTGCGCACGTAGCCGAGGCCGTGCAGGATCTTGGACATCCGCTCGGCCACGGTCGTCTTGCCGGTGCCGGGGCGTCCGGTGAAGGACATGTGCAGGCTGGGCGGGGCGGTGTCCAGCCCCACCTGCAGCCGGGCCCGGTTGACCACCAGCAGGGCGGCGATCTCGCGGATGCGCGCCTTGACCGGCCGCAGGCCGATCAGTTCCCGGTCCAGCTGCTCAAGCGTCGTTTCAATGCCGGCGGCATTGATGCTGGAGTGCAGATCAATGCGGCTCTCCTCCGGGTTCGGCTCACCGCTCTGCCTGGGGGCCTGCTCCAGCTGCGGGGTCGGTTGCCGCTGCTCAGAGGAGCCCATCGATGGCGGCGGCGAAGGTGGTGTCAACAGCTTCGATCGCGCCGTCCTCCTGCTCGGGCCGCAGGGTGAGGTTCACGTAGGTGCGCCCGAAGCTGATGTCCGGAAACCGACCCTGCGCTTCCGAGAGCTCATTGAGGCGCTCCAGGAAGGTGCGGGTGGTCTCATAGTCGTCAAACTCAATCCGGCGTTCCAACCGGTCGGGCCGCGCCCGCTGCGTCCAAGGCTGCTCCATGGTTTCGACCTTACGCCCCCAGGCGCGCTTCAGAGATCACAGGCGTCCAGGCAATCGGTGCGCGACTGGCTCAGCCGTGCCGCCCAGCTGGCGGCGTAGGCGCGGTTGGCCGCCTGGGCGGCGGGATCGGGATGATCCAGGGGCTGGGGGAAGGTGCCGGCGATGGCGGCGTTGGTGACGCAGAACATCGACTTCTGGAAGCTGAGGCAGATCTTGACGCGCACGTCCCCTTCCCCACGGCTGGTCTGGCGATACCACTGATGCAGGCGCTGCGGCAGATGGCGGTACATGTCCTGCATCAGCAGGCTGGGCGGGATGCCCGAGCCCATGGTGGGCAGCGGGTCGGCGAACAGGGCGCCATAGGCGAAGGTGCTCTGATCCGGCGACACCTGCTGGGCCTGGGCGTTGAACGACACCGTGCCCAGGAAGGGCATGCCCCGCAGGAACACCGCCTCGACGTAGGGCACCGCCACATCGGCGAGGAAGGTGAGGCCGGCCTCCGGGGGCAGCACCCAGCAGCGTTCGCCCGCCACCTCCACCGCATAGGTGATCGGATTGGCGGCGGCCGCCACCAGACCCTGGCGAAGGAACTCCACCACCGCCGCCACCGTGCTGATCTGGCCGTCCTTTTCGGCCCGGGCCAGATCGAGGAACAGATCGCTCATCACCCGCCAGAACTGGCCCAGGGCATGGGTGGTGGCAGCGGAGCGGATCAGCTCCAACAGGAAATCGGGAAACAGGGGGTTGAGCAGGGCCAGCAGCGGATCACGGCCGGTCTTGCGGCGGATGATGGCGCTGCAGCCGGCACGGAAAGCCTCGGAATCGAGATAGGCATCGAGGCCACCGGTGCCATGCCAGAACATCGACTTCTGGCAGTACTCGGCGTATTCGAAGTTGAGGCGATCGTGGATCAGATGGCGCCAGATCTTGCCCGGGCTGAGGTCGCCGTCGAGATAGCGAAACGCGGGCACCGGATTGAGGAACTGGTGCTCAGCCTGATAGATCAGATTGGTGCTGTAGGCATCGAGCACCTCCCCATAACTCTCGAGCACATCCACCACCTGCATCACATGGTTGGCTGTCTCAGCGAGCAGGGTCTGCCCCGCCAGCAACTTCGCGGCCAGCTCGGCGGCTGTGGGCCTGCCGCCGGCGTGGGTGAGATCGGCGGAAATGATCGGCATCAGCCCAGGCCTCCGCTCTGAAGGTTGGCCAGCAGACCTGGCAGCCGCGCCATGGTGGTGCTGGCCGCCTCACTGATGCGGCCCAGCCAGCTGGGGATCAGGCCGATCGCCATGACGCCGACCGCCAGCGCCATGGCCGGAATCGTCTCCCGCGGCGCCACCGCCGCCAGGCGGATGTCGAGCCTGGCGTCCGCCACCGGATCGTCGCTGGGGGGCGTGATCGCCATGCGGCCGAAGAAGGCCCGGTTCACCAGCAACAGGAAATAAACGGCCGTCAGACCGGAACCCACCATGCACAGCAAGGTGGCCAGCGGGAAGGCCTCGAGACTGCCGCGGAACACCAGGAACTCGGAGATGAAGCCGGCCATCCCGGGCAGACCGGCGCTGGCCATCACCCCCAGGATCATCAGGGTGCCGGTGAAGGGCAGACCCCGCTCCGGGTTGAGCAGGCCGCGCAGCACCTCCAGATCACGGGTGCCGGTCTTGCGATAGACGATGCCCACCAGCAAAAAGAGCAGGGCTGAGATCAGGCCGTGGCTGACCATCTGGAAGACGGCCCCCAGCAGGCTCACCGGCGTGGCCGCCGCCGCCGCCAGCAGGATGTAGCCCATGTGGCCGACGGAGCTGTAGGCCACCATTCGCTTCATGTCCCGCTGGGCGATCGCCGCCAGGGAGCCATAGAGCACCGACACCGCCGCCCAGCCCGCCAGCCACGGCGCCAGCAGAGCCCAGGCCTCCGGGAACAGGCCCAGACAGAAGCGCAGCAGGCCGTAGGTGCCCAGTTTCAGCAGCACGCCGGCGAGCAGCACCGACACCGGCGTCGAGGCCTGGGTGTGGGCATCGGGCAGCCAGGTGTGGAAGGGCACCAGCGGAATCTTGATGCCGAAGCCGATCAGCAAAGCCCCCAGCAACAGCAACTGGCTGCCCATACCGAGCCGTTCGCTCAGCACCGGCGTCAGGCCGAAGTCGACCGTGCCGGTCAACAGGGCCAGCCCCAGGAAGGCCCCCAGAATCAGCACGCCGGAGACGGCCGTGAAAATCAGGAATTTGGTGGCCGCATAGGCCCGCTCCTTGCCGCCCCAGATCGAGATCAGCAACCACAGGGGCACCAGCTCGAGCTCGTAGAAGAGGAAGAACAACAGCAGGTTCTCGGCCAGAAAGGCACCGTTGACGGCACCGCTGATCAACAACAGCAGGGCGAAATAGATGCGCGGTCGCTGGCTGATGTCGCGGGTGCAGACGGCCGAAACCAGGGTCAGAGCAGCATTGATCAACACCAGCGGCAACGACAGGCCGTCGATACCGAGCCGGTAATCGAGGCCGATGCTGCTGACCCAGGTGAAGGATTCCTGCATCTGCATGCCGCCATCGCCCGGATCGAAGGCGAGCAGCACCCGCAGGCTCCAGGCCAGCTGCAGGGCCAGCACCACAATCGTCACCACCCGCATGCGTCCTGGCACCGGTTGACCCGGCCAGAACAGCAGCAGGAAGGCGCCGAGGAAAGGGATCAGCAGCAGGGTGCTCAACATGGGGGGATCCTCATCCGTGGAACCAGGAGAGGCTGCCCAGCAACAGCACGATCGCCAGCAGCACCGTGAGCACGTAACTCTGGAGCTGGCCACTGACGCCCAGTTTGAGACTTTCGGCGCTGGCCATCGAAGCGCTGCCGATGCGGTTGACCAGTCCATTGACCAGCACCCGATCAACGCTGTTGGTGATTGAGGCGAGGCCAGCAACAAAGGCGACGATCGTGGCCCGATAGATCCGATCGGTGTAGAAGTCGTAGGCCAGCAGATCCTGTACGGCTCGCAGCGGCATGATCACCGAGCGCGACCAGAAGCGGTCGAGCCGGATCAGGCAACCCGCCACCAGGCCGATCGAGCCGCTGGCCACCACCAGCACGGTGGTCAGCGGCGCGAAGTCGGTGAGGCCGTGAAGCGTATCGATCCGCTGGATCCCCAGCGGCGTCAGCAGCACCAGCACCGACAGGGTCACCATCGGCAGGGCCATCAGCCAGTTCACCTCCGGCGCCCGGCGGGTCTTGGGATGGGACACGTCAAGGAACACCTGGCGAAACACCCGCACCAGATTGAGGGCGGTCAGGCCATTGGTGAGCAGGACGATCGCCGCCAGCCAGGGGGCCTGGCGCAGGAGGGTCTGCACCAGCAGGCCGTAACCCCAGAAACAGCCCAGCGGCAGGATGCCGGTGAGGCCGGCTGCGGCAACCAGAAAGGCGGTGGTGGTGGCTGGCATGCGCCGGCCCAGGCCGCCCAGTTCGGTCAGATCCTGACAGTTGGTGGTGGCGATGACGCTGCCGACACTCATGAACAGCAGGGCCTTGGCCAGGCCATGGGCGAACAGCAGCAGCAGGGCCAGGAACGGTTGCTCAAAGGCGATGGCGATGAACACCAACCCCAGATAGGAGGTCGTCGAATAGGAGAAGGCCCGTTTCAGATCGACCTGGGCGATCGCCACCAACGCCCCCCCGAGGGCACTGATCGTGCCCACAGCCAGCAGCACCGTGGTGGCCACGGGCGAGATGCGCACCACGGGCATCAACTTGAGCAGCACCACCGCCCCGCAGGTGACCACAACGGAGTTGCGCAGGATCGAGGCCGGATTGGGGCCCTCCATCGCCTCATCCAGCCAGAGATGCATCGGAAACTGGGCACACTTGCCGATCGGACCGGCGATCAGGCCCAGACCGAGCAGGGAGGCTGCCAGTGGTGACAGTGGGGTGTGGGCAGCCCAGACATAGAGGTCGTCAAACTCCATCGAACCGGCCCAGGCCGACAGGGACACCACGCCCATCAGCAGCAACACATCGCCGACGCGCTTGGTCAGAAAGGCATCGCGAGCAGCGGTGACCACCAGCGGCTGGGCGTACCAGAAGCCCACCAGCAGATAGGTGGAGAGGGTGAGCATCTCCAGCAGGAAATAGCTCATGAACAGATTGCTGCTCAGGACAACGCCGGCCATGGCCCCTTCAAAGAAGCCCACCAAGGCGTAAAAGCGCGCCAGGGACCATTCCTTGTCGAGATAACCGAGGGCGAACACCTGGCCGATCAGGCTGGTGAAGGTGACCAGTTCCAGCGCCGCCAGATTGGTCAGGGAAAGGTCAAAGCCGATGCGCAGATCGAGATCGGCGGCATGGAACCAGGGGATGTCGAGATGCTGGGGACCCAGGCTCAGCACCTCCCGGATCACCAGGCTGCCGTGCAGGACGGCGAACAAGGTGACCAGCAGGTTGAGATAGGCGGCGGGACGGGGGCCGTTGCGCTTGACCCAGCCGGTGGCCCAGGGCAGGGACAGCACCATGCCGCTGAAGCCGTACAGCGGAATCAGCCAGGCCAGCTGGATCGGCAGGGGGAGAGCGTCTTGCAAGGGCATGGGGGCGGCCCCAGGGGCCAGAGGAGACGAGCGCCAGGCGCGCGACTTTACTCAGTCGCTGCAGCCAGCAAAGAACTCCCCGCAGCCAGGGCTGCGGGTGTGTGGATGGTCCGGTGCCGATGAGGCCCAGGGCAAAAGGCCTGCCCCTCAGAAGCGGGCCCGCTCAGGGCGCTCAGGGCCGCTGGAGCGCAGTTTCTGGAGCCAGGTGGCCAGCTCCAGTCCCTGGTGTTGCTCTTCGTTCCACAGGGCGCGGAAGAAGTCGGCGTTCTCAGCGTCACCGATGAGAACACAGAAACGCACGGCATCGCCGTAGAGCTGGATCAGGTCATGCTCCAGAACCCCGTTGACGCTCAACAGACCGACCAGATCGGCGGCATGCTGCACCGGCCGCAGCTGGGAGGCGGCCGGTGCCACCCCCAGAGCCAGCATGCGCTGCACAAGCCGCTCGCCGTGGCGCAGCTCTTCGATGGTGAGCTGGCGGAAGCGCGCAGCCGCCTCCGCATCGCCCCAGAGCTCCACCAGGGAGGCCTGGGTCATGTACTGCTGCACGGCGGTGAGTTCCAGGCTCAGAGCCCGGCCCAGAAATCCCAGAATCCGCGGATGCACGGCAGCCATGGCCATCAGAGACGGCGGATCACGCCGCTGGCGGCGATGGCGGGTTCGACTTCGCCGTGGGGGCGAGCAATGATGTGGGCGGCCACCAGTCCGTCGCCGACACGTTCGCAGGCATCAGCGCCGGCGCGCACAGCGGCGTTCACTGCACCGGTTTCACCGCGCACCATCACGGTGACGTAGCCGCCGCCGACGAATTCGCGGGCCACCAAGGTGACTTCAGCCGCTTTGGTCATGGCGTCTGCCGCTTCGATCGCCGGCACCAGACCACGGGTTTCGATCATGCCGAGGGCGATGCCCTGTACGGAAGGTGCCATGGAGGTGGGTTGGGGAGAAGGGGATGGAGGTGGAGTGGAAGCACCGGAGCCGCCGCGGCGGCCGCTGGAGGCCGCCGCACTGCGGGTCGCCGGCCGGTTGGCCGGGACCGCACGCCGCCCGACCGAAGCCGAACGGGAGGTGGAGCTCTGGCGGCTGGCGGCAACCGCCGGCAACACCTTGGCCGCCACAGCCACCGAAGTGACTGGGGAAACCGGCTTGGCCTGGTCGGCCTGAGCGGGGGTGGCCGCTGCTGGGGTGGTCACGGCGGCTGGCACCTGCTCGACAGCGGCGATGGCCGCTGGTGAGGTGGTGCCAGCCGCTGGCGGCGACGTTGCCGCCGCCGTGGGGACGCTGACGTCAGCTCCCGCCACCTGATTGGCGGCGTCTGCGGGTTTGGACACCACAGCTTCCGGGACAGCCTGTCGGGACGCCCCCGCCTTGGCGGAGGATCGAGTTCGGGAGGTGCGGCTGGCCATCGTTCAGGTGGGAGGGAGGAAACAGCAGTGGAGGGGAAAGGCCCTGCACGCCATGGGCGGGCAGTCCAGGGGGTCACCCGTCCGGTTCCCAGAAGTCGATGATGCCGCCGATCGTCAGATCAGTCTGGACTTCAGGGTCACCGCAGGCGAAGCGGGCAGCCGAACCACTGGCGGTGAACACCCAGTTGCCGGTGGAGGCGCCCACCGGGTCGACGGCGACGCTGAGTTTGCCTTTGACGTTGCGCAGAATCCGCAGATTGGAGTGGGCCAGTCCAGCCACCCGTTGGCTGCAGACCAGCGAGCCAGTGACCTGCATGATTTCCATCAGCCACCTCCAGATGCCGCAGGCAGCTTGCCGGCATCGGGATCCCAGTGGTCAATGATGCCCACGATCGTCAGATCGCTGGGATAGGACTTGCTGCCGGCGGCTTCGCGAGCCGCGGAACTGCCGACGCAGATCACCCAGTCGCCGGGAATGCAGCCCACCGCATCCACGGCCACCTTCTGGGTGCTGCCATCGAGCACCACCTGCAGATGCTTGTGCTCGAAGTCGGCAATGCGGTTCGTCGAGACCAGGGGTTTGACCACCTTGCAGATCAGCATGTCAGTGTCCTCCTGGGGTTGCAAAGCTGATGCTGGAACCCACGGCCTCAGCCGGCACATGCCGATCCTGGTCGCGGATGGTGAGCAGAGTGTGGAGCAGACCTTGCTGCACCAGCTCGGGGTAGCGGTCTGCGATCGCGGCCTGCACCCGCCGGGCGTGAGCCACCGCCCGCTCCCGGGCGCCGGGCACCTGACCGTGATAGTCAAAGCGAGCCACCACCGGTACCGGCAGACCGCGCGACACATTCAGACCGCTGAAGATCTTGATGCCGACGTCGAGATCAGGCGCGCCTTCCTCAACGGTGTCCATGTAGGCGAAGTAAGTGAGATTGCGCAGGTGGATCTCCTTGAAGCCGATACCGACACCGATGAAGCGTTCGGCATGGCTGGCGTCGCTGTAGTGGCCGTCGTGATAGGCCCGCACATAATCGATCTGGGAGAGATTGTGCTCCAGCAGCCGAGCGATCAGACGCACCATGCCCGGATCGGGGGTGCTGGCGGCGGCCGCTTCCACCAGGGCCGTGATGCGCTTTCGGCCCTCGGCGGCCGGCAGCTGGGCGGTGGCGGCGTAGACGTCGCGAGCATCGAGCCAGCTCTCCAGGTTGGTGCTGCCATCGAGGCCTGGCACATGCACCCGGATGGCGTCGGTGTCGGTGTCGATACCGAGGAGCAGCAGGTCCACCGAAGCCCCGCAGCAGAAGCTGTTCTCCACCGCGGTCTGGAAGTCGCGCAGCCGCACAAGGCCGCAGGAGCTCGCCAGGGTGTCGTCACTGCCGTGGGCGGCGCAGCCTTCATGGCTGGGATCGAGCGAGCTGAAGTGGTACAGCACCACCTTCAGATAACGGGTGGCCTCCTGGGCGGGATTGGGCAGCCCTTCGCGATAGCGGCGATGCTCGGTCTTGACCCAGCGGTTCACCGTGTTCTCAACATCGAACAGGGCGCCGGCATGGGGGCGGCGGCGCACCGAGCTGAAGGGCAGCCGCAGGGCATAGGCGATCGCATGGGCCAGACGGCCATCGGCGCAGGGGGTGAGATCAAGCAGATGGAAGCCGCACTCGAGCAGGAAAGCATCGAAGGCGAGGGCAGCCGGGCTGTCCGGTTTGCCGCCGAGGGGATCGTTCTCGAAGAAGCTGGCGCTGGTCTGTTCGTAGGTTTCGAACACGCACCAGGCGAACAGGGTGCGCATGTCCAGCTGGCTCACCCAGGCCTGCTCCAGGATCGGCAGCGGCAGGCTGTAACCCAGGCTGGCATTGGCGAGCTGCTGGGCCCGCTCGACGAAATCGTCCTCGTGCTGCAGAGCTGAGAGCTGCTTGAGCAGCGGCACAATGCGATCAAAGGCCTCCTTGACCTGCAGGTCATAGGAACGCAGAGCAGCGTTGGTGGCCAGATCACTGAGGGGATGGCCAGCGCCGCTGCGCCCTGCCTTGCCCCTTGCCCCTCCATCGAGGGCTCCGGCAGCGGAGCGCAATTTGGCCTGGCGATCGCTGGCCGCGCTGGGCTTGTTGGGGAGGCTGACAGCGACGGGCGTGGAACGGGAGGGAACGTCGTTCAGCGGAGCTCGGCGCCGGTTACCCGTCGGCCTGATTGGCGGCTGTTCCGACAGCTTGAGGGTGCGACTGCGGCGAGCCGCCGTGCCCCTGGCCGCAGGGGTGCTCGCGGCGCTGGCATCGGCCGAGGGGGAGCTGGGCTCCACCTCGGGAGTCGGCTGCCCCGGGCGACGGCGCAGGGCCGTGCCCGAGAGGAGACGTACGCGTGGTTCCGGGCGTCGGGGCATCGCTGGATCAGCCTCGGGCGCCGCCGGAGACGG
Organism: Bordetella parapertussis; assembly: GCA_943324725.2. GTDB lineage: Bacteria > Cyanobacteriota > Cyanobacteriia > PCC-6307 > Cyanobiaceae > Cyanobium. Next base: position 9,793 of record CALPMR020000075.1, read on the forward strand.
TGATCAAGGAACCGGACTTGGTGTTGCCACTGGCGCCGGTGACGCGGCTGACCGGTGCGGGCACAGTCTCATTGCGCTTGGGCTCCAGACCAGGCATGGCCTTCCTGTTGCCGGGGCGGCTGGGGTTGCGGTTGCGGGCGGAAACGCCCTCGGTGCCGGTCACCCGTTCACCCCGATCCCAGTCGTCGCCGGTGATCTTGAGGCCAGCCGAGATGCCTTCACCGGTGACCCGGGAGACGGGCCGGGCATCCTCATCGACGCTGACAGGAGCGGCTGAGATCGGCTGGATCGGGCCACGGCTCGGCTGGCGGCTGCCGCGATCAAAACGAAAGTGTTCGGTGCCGGTGATCTTGTCGTCGGCCATGGCGAAGGGGCCGGTGACGCGACTGCTCTGTTCGTAGTTGGAACCGGTCACACCGCCCTTGCGTTCCCGGGTGCTGTGGGCCACCCCAGCCGGGGACTGCACGCTGAACTGCTCCCAGGGCTGGCCGCCGAGGGGGCGGGGAAAATCGGCGTCGGTCGGCAAGGCCGCACCACAGACCTCGGCCAGTTGGTCAGGGCCCACATAGGGCGTGCCGCTGACGTCGGCGCAGGCGCCTCGCTGAGCACCGGTCATCACACCGTCGATACCGGGCTGAATGCCGCTCATCACGCTGCCCATGCGCCTGGGTGTGCGCTGGCGGACCGCAGCCACCTGATCGCTGCTGCACCAGTTGCTGGCTTCCTCAAAGCCGACATAAGGGGTGCCGGTGACGATCTTGCAGGTGCCGGGCTCATCGCCGGTGACCTTTTCGGAACGACCGGTGCGGGTGCCGCTGACCACCTGCTGACGGTTGGTGACACTGAAGCCCACCTTGGCCGCCTCCGGGGCCGGCCGACCACCGCAGAAGCGGTCGTACTGCTGGCTGCCGATGTATTCATCGCCGGTGATGATCTTGCAGGAGCCGGGTTCATCGCCGGTCACCTGATCACTGCGGCCCACGTGGGTACCGGTGATGCCAGTGCCCCTCAGGGTCTGGAGGCTGGCCACCTTGGCAGGGGCCCGACCGGAATCCTGATTGGGGTTGTTGACGTACTGATTGCCGGTCAGCTGGCGACCGGAACCGGGTTCGTCGCCGGTCACCTTCTCGGAGCGGCCGATCACCA
>CALPMR020000076.1 GCA_943324725.2 Bordetella parapertussis
GCGATCGAGGCGGGGGTGTGCTGCGGCAGCGCCGGCATCTACAACCTGGTGCAGCCGCAGGAAGCCGCCGAGCTGGGGCGTCTCAAGGCCACGGATCTGAGCGAAACCGGCGCCGACATCGCCGTCAGCGCCAACATCGGCTGCAGCCTGCAGATTCGCCAGCACATGGAGGCCCTGCCGCGGCCGATCCCGGTGCTCCATCCGGTGCAGTTGCTGGCCCGCAGCCTGGGTGGCGGCTGAGCCGGCCGCCTGATCCCCGACCCGCTCCAGCCGGTAGAGGCCTGGAGACCTGAACCTGTCGCCGCTTGCCGTGATGCAACCCGCTGGGCAAGCGGCGTTCAGCCCTCCATCCGGCGCCAGGCCTGCAGCAACGTGTCGTCGTCGCCGAGATTGCCGGGGAACGTGAGCACCGGCAGGGCCGCCGGCGCCGCCGCCTCGCCCGGCCGCTCAGAGGGAAGATCCGCCAGCACCAGCGACAAGCCCGGCAGCAGCTGGCCCTGAAGCCGCACCGCAGCCAGATCCAGCCCATCGGCCAGCAGGGTGTGGGTGGTGATGCCCCCCTTGCTGATCACATAACCCAGCTGGGGCGCCAGGGCGGCCACCAGGCGGGCCATGCTGCCCGCCAGCACCAACCCCAGCCGCCGGCGCTCGGCCCCATCCCGGCAGCGCAGCTCACCGCGGCTGGTGTACAGCACGGGTGTGCGTCCCGCCGCCAGCTGCTGGCGCAGCTGCTGCAGCCAGGCGCTTTCCAGCGAGGCCAGCAGGGGCTCGGGCAAGGGGCCCTCCAGCAGGCGCTGCACCTTGGCCACCGCCACTTCAACGCCGCCGCAGTGCTCCTCGGCCAGCAACCGGGCCAACTGGCGATCCGCCAGGGGCACATGGGAGCCCACCAACACCAACCCGGGCCAGGATCCCTCGGCGCCGCGCCGCCGCAGACCGGCCAGGGCCTGGGCATCGCGGGGTTGGGGCGGCAGCTGGGCCAGGGCGGCGATCAGGCCGGCGGCACTCTGGAACAGGAAACGGCGCGCTGGAACGGATGGGGTGACCGGGTCGGCGGGGGTTTCGCTGATGGTGGCCGTGTCGTGGTCGGTGGCGGCTTCGGGAGCAAGCCCGGCGGCCGCCGCTGTTGGCGAGGGGACCTGGCCAAGCTGCAAGGCGCGCACGGCCGCGGCCAGCGCGCTGAGATGGCGCGCTTCGGTGGCATCCACCGCCACCACGACATTGCCCGCCAGGCCCGCCAGACGCTGCCGCAGAGCGGCCGCGGGACCCTCCAGCTCCGCCAGGGAAAGCCGCTGCACCGCCGTGGCCGCGATCCGGCCGCCGCTCTTCTCCGCCACCCAGTCGGGCAGATAGCTGCTGCGAAAGCCGAACAGACCGTCGCGGGCGAACGCGGTTTCGTGCACCGGCTGGCCCTGCAGGCGATGCACCCCCGCCAGGGTGGTGCGCCCCCCTTCGAGAAAGGCCGGCACCAGGAATGTGGCCTCGAAGGGCCCCAACGCCTGATCGATCACCTCCACCTCGAGGGGGAAATGGCCCCGCAGGGTGGAATCGCCGCGGCTCACCAGCAGCCAGCGATCGATCACCCCTTCAGCCTGCGCCGCCGCCAGGGCCGCCGCCAGGGCCCGGCAGATCTCCCGCACCCTCTGGCGGGCCTGATCGGGCGCCAGGGCCCGGGTGTTGGCCAGCAGGAACAGCAGCGGCGAAGGCTGCCGCAACCCCTGCGCCAGGCTGGCAGCATCCCAGCGCAGCAGCAGCGGGCAGCCATGCACGGTCTGGGAGCCGGTGGGGTCGTCGTCGATGACGACGATCTTGAGGGCCGGTTCAGGGGCGGCCGGGCCCGCAGGCTCCACCTGTTGCATGGCACCATCGTGCCGTGATGAGTCCCGATGCCAACGAGCTGCAGGAGCTGGTGCTGGAACTGCACCGGCAGGGGACGGCCTGGGTGCCCTGCGGCCTCGGCAGCCGACTCGACTGGGGCGCCCCGCTGCGGGACTGCACCCCGGTGAGCTGCGCCCGCCTGCGGGGCATCGTCGAACACAACCCGGGGGATTTCACGATCAGCGTGCGGGCCGGCACGCCCCTGCTGGAGGTGCAGGAGGCCCTGGCAGCCCATCGCCAATGGCTGGCCGTGGACCAACCCTGGGGCAGCCAACGACGCGGCGCCGGCAGTCTGGGCGGCCTGGTGGCCCGGGGTCTGGCGGGCGGCTATCGCCAGCGCTACCTGGGCATCCGCGACCAGTTGATCGGCCTTTCGCTGCTGCGCGCCGATGGCACCGCCGCCAAGGCCGGCGGCCGGGTGGTGAAGAACGTGGCCGGCTACGACCTGATGCGCCTGTTCTGCGGCAGCTGGGGCTCCCTCGGCCTGATCACCGAGCTCAACCTGCGCACCCTGCCGCTACCGCCGATCCGCCGCGGCCTGCTGGTGCAGGGATCATGGGCCGAGCTGGGCTCGCTCAGCCAGTGGCTGCTGGGCTCAAGCCTCAGCCCCGAGCGCATCGACTGGTGGAGTGCCCCTCTGGCCGTCGCTGCCGGGCTGGAAGCGGCACCCCTGCTGCTGATCGCCCTGGCCAGCATCACCGCCGCAAGCCTGGACCAGCAGCAGGCGGCCATTGCCGCCCAGACCCCCCTGACGCTGCGCCGGCTGGAGGCGGAAGCCCTCGACCAGCTGCTGGCCCACGCCCGCGGCGAGGACAGCTGCGCTGGCGAGACCGGGCCCGAACCCGCCTGGTTGCTGCGCCTGGGATTCAGCCCCGATCAGGTGCCCCAGGCGCTGGCCAGCCCCGAGCTGCAGGGGCTGGCGATCGAACTGGCGGCCGGCAGCGGCCTGGGCCTGGCCTGGAGCCTGGCGGCCGGCTCGGGCGAGATCGAACCGGAGCGCGTCTGCCAACTCCGCCAACTCTGCCAGCGCCTGGGAGGCTGGCTGGTGGTGCTGCGCCAACCCCAGGACAGCGCTGTGCCCGCCTGGGAGGATGCGCCGGCGCGGCTGATGATCGAGCGGGTGAAGCGCCAGTTCGATCCGAAGCTGCAATTGGCACCGGGCCGCCTGCCGGGCGTGGCGAAGGTCTGAACTGATCCAGCTCGCCGGACCAGTCAGCCTCAAGCAAGCGTGGCGACGCGATAGCGGCAGCTCAGCTCCTGGCTCTGGCCGGCAGCCAGCTCGAGGCGCCGATCACCGGTGGCCAGGGCACCGCGGGGGCCGGTCCAGGGCTCCAGGCAGACCATCGGCCGGGGCGGATCACTCCAGATCACGGTCAGATCCCAGGGAGCCCGGCTCTCCAGGGTGACCGCAATGCCGGCCAGCGGATCCAGCAGCCGGACAGGACCGGCCGGAGCGGCGAGCAGATCCACCCCCTGGCCGAGACGCGTCAGCTGCTCGGCCGTGGTGGCCGCCGCCATGGTGTGGTGATCCAGGCAGTGATCCGGCAGGCCTTGAAGCTGCACCGCCGCCGGATCCACCACGGCCAGATAGGGATGCAGACCAAAGCTGAAGGGCAGGGGCCCCGCTGACTCCTGGCCCTCTGGGGCGGCGCGGTGGCTGAGGCGCACCCTGATCGCCAGAGCACTCGCCTCGAGCCGCAACTCCAGCTCCAGCCGGAAGGAGAACGGGAATTGGATTCGGCTCTCGGGGCTGTCCTCCAGCACCAGAACAATGCCGTCACCGGCCGCCAGCTCCTGCAGCTGCCAGGGCAGATCCCGGGCAAAGCCGTGCTGGGGGAGAGAGAACGAGCCCGATGGCAGGGTCAGCAGGTCGCCGGGGAGATTGCCGCAGATCGGGAACAGCACCGGCATGCCGCCCCGCACCGAAAGGGCCGGATCGGCGAAGCGCTCGGCATCGAAATAGAGCATCTCGCGGCCGCCACAGCGCCAGCCCGTGACCAGGCCACCGCGCTCCGGCACGATCCGCAGGCTGTCGCCACTCAGGGGGTCAAGGAACAGCCAGTGGGGGTAGGGCTCAAGGCAGCGCTGCAGCGGCATGGGGAGGGGGCAGGGAGGGAAGCAGGAACCTCGCCGGGGGCGGCGCCCCACTGGCGAGCCCTGGCGCAGAGCCGCTGAACGCTCAGACCGTAGCCAGGGGTTGGGGCCGATCTGCCGCCAGCTCCTGCCCATGCTCCAGGGGCAGCTGGGCCAGCCAGTCGAGCAGCGCCCGGTTCACCTGCTCCGGCACCTCATCGTGGGGGCAGTGGCCCGCCTCCAGCACCACCTCGGTGGTGGCTGCTGGGGCATGGCGCTGGAACGCCGCCCGCCGGCCGACCGCGTTGATCCAGGGATCGCGGATGCCCCAGAGCAGCAGCAGGGGAGAGCCCAGATCGGCGAACAGCTGATCGAGGGGCTGGCCGCTGGGGATGTCAAACACCGTGCGGAAGACGCCGAAGGCACCGGGATCGAGGGAGGGGCGGCGGATCGCCTCCACCAGGGCTTCATCGACATTGGTGCGGTCGATGTACACCTGATTGAGCGTTTTGCGGATCGTGGCAGGGCGGCGCAGGTTCTCGAACAGCAACCGCTGCAACACCGGGCTTTTCAGCAGGGCAGAACCGATCGTGCGACGGGCGATGGCGCCCCAGCCGCCGGGCGGGGCCTGCTCAGCTGCAAACGGCCCTGCCGCATTGAGCAGCACCACGCCGGCCGCCTGCTCGCCCAGGGCAGCCCCCGCCGCCAAAGCGGCATAGCCACCGAGAGAATTGCCCACCAGCACCGTGGGACGGCCGATGCGCTCGTTCACGTAGGCCATCAGCTGGTCCCGCCAGAGGGCACCGCCGTAGGGCAGGCCCGCCGGCTTGGCGCTGCGGCCGAAGCCGAGCAGATCGAGGGCATGCACCTCATGCTCCTGGGCCAGCACCGGCAGGTTGTGGCGCCAGTGATCGGTGGAGGCGCCGAAGCCATGCACCAGCAGAATCGCCGGCCCCACCGGCACCTGGGGCGTGCGGCTGAGACTGTGCACCGCATGGCCCTGAAAACGCCAGGGCGCCTCCGGCAGGGAAGGGACGGTGGACCGCGACACACGCAGGGGGCAAGGGTCAACGATGCTAGGAAGCCCACCGCGATGGCGAGCGATCACCGCGGGCCCCGCCCCTGCTGCGATGCCAACGGACCTGACCTATCCCCTCTGGAGCTCGCTGCTGCCGGGCATCGCCCTCTGGGCCCTGGCCCTCTATCTGCCCCTGAGCGGGCCGATCAGCCGCTTCGAGGAGAGCCTGGCCCAGGGGCCCCTGTCGGCCGGCAGCCAGCAGCTGCTGCTGGTGCTCGCCAGCCTGGCCCTCGCCCTGGCGGTGGGGGTGGTGATCGAAATCGTGCTGTGCTGGGCCCTGGGGCCCGGTTGGTCCTCGAGCCTGGGCCTGATGGCCGTGCTCGCGGGCCTGTTCTGGACCGTGGCCAGCCGCCAGGACAAGACCTGAAGACGAGCGGGTGGGAGCGCAGCAGCTGAACGGGCTCCGCCGGAGCCGGTGCTGGCGCGACAGAACCGCCCGCAGCGGCCGATGCGCCCTCAGAGCGACTGTTCGGCAACGGCGTCCTGGCCGGAGAGCACCAATCTGAGCAGCACCGGAGCCAGAAAGGTGGTGCCGATCACCATCAGCAGAATCGCGGCCTCCAGGGCCGGCGTCAGCAGATTGGCCTGGGTGCCCAGGCCGAGAAAGATCAGACCCACCTCGCCGCGGGGCATCATCCCCAACCCCACCACGAGGCGATTGGTGGGTTCGCTGCTGGTGTAAGTCCAGCCGGCGGCCACCTTGCCGGCGATCGCCACCGCCAGCAGGAACAGGGCCACCACCAATCCCTCCTGGTTGGCCGGGTCCAGCGGGTTGAGCACCGACAGATCCATGCCGGTGCCGATCAGCACGAAGAAGACCGTGGCGAACAGGGCCACCAGCGGTTTGACCGTTTCCTGAATCGCCTCGGTGTGCCTGGAGCGGCTGAGGATCAGGCCGGCGGCGAAGGCCCCCAGGGCCGCCTCCAGACCGATCGCCTGGGCCAGGAAGCAGCAGAGGGTGAGCACCACGAAACCGGCCACCACCACCTCACCGGGGGCCTTGAGCCGATCGAGCACCCAGTCGAACACCGGCGCGGCGGTGCGGCTGAGGATCAGGGCCGCGGCCACGAACACAATGGCGGCCAGCACCAGCTTGACGATCGGGCCCACGGTCAGCGCCTCACCCCCGGCCAGGGCCACCACCACCGCCAGGATGACGATGCCGAGGATGTCGTCGAGCACGGCGGCACCGATCACGATCTGGCCCTCACGGCGGCGCAACCAGCCCAGTTCGCCGAAGACGCTGGCGGTGATGCCGATGCTGGTGGCGGTCATGGCGGCCCCGGCGAAGATCGCCAGGATCAGGGGCACGTGAAACAGCAGCACCAGCCCGGCCGTGCCGAGAGCGAAGGGCAGCAGCACCCCGGTCACCGCCACCGTGGTGGCCTGCAGACCCACGGCCATCAGCTCATCGAGCTCACTCTCGAGGCCGGTCAGAAACAGCAGGGCATACAGGCCCAGCACCGAAATCTGCTGCAGACCCGGGAAACTCTCGTTGTAGAGCTGCTGGACCATATCGGGGGTGACATCGGCCAGGGAGGCCACCAGATCCAGCAGCCAGTGGTTGATCTGGGCTCCGCTTTCGGGGGGCAGCAGGAAGTGGAGGCCGGAGACACCGATCAACACGCCGGCCAGCAATTCGCCCAGGATCGTGGGCAGGGACAGCCGCACCATCAGCTCCGCCATCATCCGGGCGGCGATGAACAGAACCAGAAACCGCCCCACCTGGATGAGCGTTTCAGCCACCTCGATCTGATGGTTGCCGATCGCCAGCAGCAGGGTGGGCATTGTCATGAATACGGGCCTTGTCGGCCGAGGGAAAGCGACCCTAAGCGGCAGGCCCAGGGTGTTCGGTTGCACATCCCGCCATCGCTGCGGAGTTCCCTAACCGCATCCGTGGCTACCGTCTGTGTGAGTGCTTCGTGTCTGGAGCCCACCCACGAAATGCCCGAGCAGCTTCCCATCGATCTGCGCCTGCCCACCCCAGGCTGCTACGCCGACCCCGACCGCAGCGGCCTGAAGGCCGAGGACGTCTTCGATGGGATGACGGAGCATCTTTTTTACACGCTCGGCAAGCTTGCCCCCACGGCCAGCCGCCACGACCTCTACATGGCGCTGAGCTACGCCGTGCGGGACCGGCTGATGACCCGCTATCTGGCAGGGGTCGAGGCGATCAGCGCCTCCCCCACCCGGGCGGTGGCCTACTTGTCGGCTGAGTTTCTGATCGGCCCCCAGCTGGGCAACAACCTGCTGATGCTCGGCATCCGCGACGAGGTGGCCGAAGCCCTGCGTCGCTTCGGCATCAATGACATCGAGGAAATCCTCGATGTTGAAGAGGAGCCCGGTCTGGGCAATGGCGGCCTCGGGCGCCTGGCGGCCTGCTTCCTCGAATCGCTGGCCTCGCTGCAGATCCCGGCCACCGGCTACGGCATCCGCTATGAATTCGGCATCTTCGACCAGCTGATCCGCGACGGCTGGCAGGTGGAGATCACCGACAAGTGGCTCAAGGCGGGCTGGCCCTGGGAGATCCCCCACCCCGACCAGGCCTGCTTCGTCGGCTTCGGCGGCCGCACCGAGAGCTACCGCGATGAACGCGGCGCCTACCGGGTGCGCTGGATCCCGGCCGAACACGCCATCGGTGTGCCCCACGATGTGCCGGTGCTGGGCTATCGCGTCAACACCTGCGATCGCCTGCGCCTGTGGCGAGCCGATGCCACCGAAAGCTTCGATTTCTATGCGTTCAACAGCGGCGATTACTACGGCGCCGTCGAAGAGAAGGTGGGTTCAGAAACCCTCTCCAAGGTTCTATATCCCAATGACGGCACCGATGAAGGGCGCAAGCTGCGGCTGAAGCAACAGCACTTCTTTGTCAGCTGCTCGCTGCAGGACATGATCCGCAGCCTCGACAGGCGCGGCATCCCGATCCGCGATTTCCCGGATCACTGGGCCGTGCAGCTCAACGACACCCACCCGGCGATCGCCGTGGCGGAGCTGATGCGATTGCTGCTCGATGACAAACATCTCGATTGGGCCGAAGCCTGGGAGATCACCAGCCGCTCGCTCTCCTACACCAATCACACCCTGCTGCCCGAGGCCCTGGAGAAGTGGGGGTTGGATCTGTTCGGCTCCCTGCTGCCGCGGCACCTGGAGCTGATCTATGAAATCAACCGCCGCTTCCTGCAGCAGGTGCGGCTCAAGTACCCCGGCAACGACCAGGTCCTGCGCAAGCTGTCGATCATCGATGACGAGGGATCCAAGGCGGTGCGCATGGCGCACCTGGCCACGGTGGCGGCCCACCACGTCAACGGCGTGGCAGCCCTGCACAGCCGGCTGGTGAAAGAAGATCTGTTCCCGGAATTCGCGGCGCTCTGGCCCGAGAAGTTCACCAATGTCACCAACGGCGTCACCCCCAGGCGCTGGATCGCCCTCGCCAATCCCCAGCTCTCGAGCCTGCTGAACGAAACCATCGGCGAAGGCTGGGTGAGCGATCTCGATCAATTGCGCCAACTGGAACAACATGCCGGTGACAACAGCTTCCTGGAGCGCTGGGGCGCCACCAAGTTGTCGGTCAAACGCCATCTCAGCCAGTACATCCATCGCCACACGGGCGTGCTGGTGGATCCGGCCTCGATCTTCGATGTCCAGGTGAAGCGCATCCACGAATACAAGCGCCAGCATCTCAATGCCCTGCAGGTGGTCGCCCGCTATCTGCGCATCAAGAATGGTCTCACCGATGGCATGGCGCCGCGCACGGTGATCTTCGGCGGTAAGGCGGCACCGGGCTATTACATGGCCAAACTGATCATCCGCTTCCTCAACGGCATCGCCGACACGATCAACGCCGATCCCGACATGGAGGGGCGCCTGCGGGTGGTGTTCCTGCCGGATTACAACGTCAAGCTGGGAGAGCGGGTGTATCCAGCCGCCGATCTTTCCGAGCAGATCTCCACCGCCGGCCTGGAAGCTTCCGGCACCGGCAACATGAAGTTCGCCATGAATGGTGCCCTCACCATCGGCACCCTCGATGGCGCCAACGTCGAGATCCGCGAGCAGGTCGGCGCCGAGAACTTCTTCCTGTTCGGCAAAACCACCGAAGAGATCAATGTCCTGCGGCAGGCCTATCGCCCCTGGGAACTGATCTCCACCGTGCCGGAACTACCGGAGGTGCTGCGACTGATCGAACAGGGTCACTTCAGCAATGGCGATGGCGATCTGTTCCGGCCCCTGCTCGAAAATCTCACCGGCCGCGATCCCTACTTCGCCCTGGCCGACTTCCAGGCCTATCTGGCTGCCCAGGATGCGGTGGATCAGGCCTGGGCCAACCGCGAGCACTGGAATCGCATGTCCCTGCTCAACACGGCCCGCAGTGGCATGTTCTCCTCCGATCGCTCGATCCGGGAGTACGCCACCCGCATCTGGCAGGCCGATCCCTTCCCGGTGACGATCACCTGCGAGCTCGACTGAGGGGCTGGCTGGCAGCGACTGAACCCCAGTTCCTGAGACCCAAAAGGGATCTGGGGCCGGGGCTTGGTCACAGGCCTCGAGAACTGGCCGCCGCTTGATGACGCCAGGGTCGCTGCGGCCCACATCAAAGCCGGCCTGGATATCCAGGCCGGCTTTGATGTGTCGAGACCTGAGGGGTCTCGCTCAACCGCGGTGATCGGGCAGATCGGGGGTCTGGTGCAGCAGGCGGTTGAGGCGCAGACGATCGGCGTTGAGGGGATCGGGGGCCAGTTCGCCGGCCACCTCGCGGAAAGTCTGCTCCACCTCATCGGGCACCCGCACATCAAAGATGCGCTCCATCAGGGCCTCGATCGAGAAGAGGTGGGCGTTGATGTTCTCCAGATCAGCCATCGCCTGCTGGATCGCATCACCTTCGGCCTCGTTGTCGGCCACGGCACCCTTTCTGGAGGCTTCGGCAGCCGCCTGGGGGACGCCGGATCCGGCCAGAGGCCCGCCTTCCGCTTCACCGTGCTGCTTCTGCAGCTCCTCAAGCACCCGGCCAGCAAGGGTTCGGAACGACTGCAGAGACGCCCAGTTCAGCTCCTGCTGCTGGCGCAGACTCGGATTTTCACGGATCAGTCGGTCGTGTTCCCGATAGAACCGCTGGCAGTCAGGGCATTGGCAGGGCTCTTCAGGCACCGAATCCCTAGTTGCTCGTCAAACCCCATCATGGCACTGCGACGCGGCCAATAGTGGCAGCGACGGTCAGGACCGCACCCGGCCCTCCCCGGAGCGAGGCCTCCCGGGGGGCTTCAGGCGGCCCAGGGGTCCTGACAGGAATCGTCCTCGGCCAGTTCGTCGCCATCAGGTTCGTCGCTGCCGGGATCGTCCTGGTCGATGGCGGCCGGCAGGGGGATCTCGATCGAGCTGACCACGAACAGCACATCGCGCAGCCGCATCGAATCGGCAAACCAGCCCATGGCCTGCTCCACATCGCCCCGTCGTTCGGCGTCGCTGGCCTGCTCCTCATGGGCTTCCGCCAGCAAGGCCAGCCAGCAGAGGCAGCGGGCCTGCACCACGGACAGATCCAGATCATCGGGCTGGCTGTCGGCGATACGCTCGCTTTCCTGTTGCACCAGCAGCCGCAGCCGCAGATCGTGAAGCTGGGTCATCCGGTCGCGGGCGACTGGGGGACACGCTAGCCGCGGAGGACGTTTTGAAAAGGGCGCTAGCGGTAGCGTCCGCGACCGGAAGGTCACGACGATCCCGGACAGGCCCCGGCCGGGCATCGGCAGCGCTGACGCCCCCGGAGCC
>CALPMR020000077.1 GCA_943324725.2 Bordetella parapertussis
CCTCCCGGCGACTTGTGAAACCTACAACACCGGCGGCTCGCGCCTCCTTCGTTGTAGATCGCCTCTTGGGTGCGGCTTCAGCCGCTCCGCTTGAGACTTGGTGAACCTAGCAGCTCACCCGTTCCGCCCCTTCCTTGGTGTCTTCCAGATCGAGGTGATTCAACACCTCCTTCCTTCTGATCCGCCGTTGGAACGACTGCTCGGTTTCCCGCGCAGTCCAAAAGATTACCACCCTTTGGGCCCACGACCCTCCCATCCGTACGTTCGCCATTGCCAATCCGGGCAATTTCAGCCCCTGACCTGCCGGAAGGGCGAGATCGCAGCCTGGTGATGCCGTTCAAAAGCCTTATGGCAGCTTGATTCCTACCTTCGGAACCGCTTGGAGGCCCAACGAGGATCTCGATCGGAACCCCCATGCCGCCACCGAGCCCCACAGGTGAGTGATTGCTGACACAGAAGCGATCAAGCCTGGAGGCATCCCGCTCTGTACGGGGCCTGCGGCCATCAGCACCGTCCCTGAACGCCTCGATCAGCGCCTGGAAGCGGCTGCAACCAGCCCCCAGCTCGGCGGAAAGGGCAACCAGAGATTTGCCATGGCGGAGCCTGATGGGATGCCACCCACCCCCACCCAGGCCATCGACCGGGACGTTCGGGCGCTTGTGGGCTGCAGCCAGCACGCTCCTGGGCCTGTGGCCGGACTCCTTGATCGCGGCGGCGGCCGTAGCTGCGAGGCTGGACACGATCACTCAGCCTGGCCTGGGCACCTGCCAGCGCGAAGGTGCATCGCCAATAAAAAAGCCGCGGGCTGAGCCGCGGCTTGATGGATTGGGAACGAAACCGGTTCAAACCGTCAAAGTTCAGAAAAGGCCAAGCGTGAGGGACTTGTCGATCGGCAGAGCGGCACCGATGCCCAGATAGATGGTGAAGAAAGTGCCGAACAGGAAGGCGGCCATGGCAACAGGCCGGCGAAACGGGTTCTGGAACTTGTTGAAGCTCTCGATGAAGGGGATCAACATGAGCCCCAAGGGAATCATCGTCTGCAGGGCGATGCCCAGCAGCTTGTTCGGAACCACCCTCAGGATCTGGAAGACCGGATAGAGGTACCACTCGGGGAGGATCTCAAGCGGCGTGGCAAAGGGATCGGCCTTATCAAGCAACATGGCCGGATCAAGGACCGCCAGGCCGACGATGCAGGCGAAGGTCCCCATGATGACCACGGGAAAGATGTAGAGCAGGTCGTTGGGCCAGGCCGGCTCGCCGTAATAGTTGTGACCCATGCCCTTGGCCAGTTTGGCCCGCAGCTTGGGATCGGTGAGATCAGGCTTCTTGAGGATGTGCATGGTTCAAAGCGCGTGGGTGCAGCGTAGGCGGACTGACGGCGGTTCAGAGGGGACCGGAGATGCCCTGCTTACGGATCATCAGAAAGTGGATCAGCATGAACACGGCCAGCAGCCAGGGCAGCACAAAAGTGTGCAGGCTGTAGAAGCGCGTGAGCGTGGACTGACCGACGCTCTCACCGCCGCGCAGCAGCTCGACCATGAAATCGCCGATGACCGGTACGGCTGCAGGGACGCCGCTGACGATCTTGACGGCCCAGTAACCCACCTGATCCCAGGGGAGCGAGTAGCCGGTGACGCCGAAGGAAACGGTGATGACCGCCATGGTGACGCCGGTGACCCAGGTGAGCTCGCGGGGGCGCTTGAAACCGCCGGTGAGATACACCCGGAAGACATGCAGGATCAGCATCAGCACCATCATCGAGGCGCTCCAACGATGCACCGAGCGGATCAGCCAGCCAAAGCTGACATCCGTCATCAGGTATTCAACCGAGGTGTAGGCCTCCACCACCGTCGGCTTGTAGTAGAAGGTCATCGCAAAGCCAGTGGCGAACTGGATCAGGAAGCAGACCAGGGTGATGCCGCCGAGGCAATAGAAGATGTTGACGTGCGGGGGCACGTACTTCGCCGAGACGTCATCGACGATGGCCTGGATTTCCAGACGTTCGTCGAACCAGTTGAAAACCGGGTTTTTGGCGTCGGGTGCGGCAGGAGACGAGTTCGCCATGCAGCCTTGGGACTTGGGTTGCGAGAGTCTACCGATCGTCCTGACCCTCCTGTGAGCGAAGCCGCCCCACCTCCGAGCCCTGCTCAACCCTTTGCAACAGGGGCTCGCCGCCGGCTGGGAGGCCTGTTCAGCCTGCTGGCCGTGATCGGGCTGCTGTTGCCCGTCGCCGAGGGCCCTGCCCTGATGGCCCCGCGGCCTCTCCTGGCCCTCAGCGATGTTCAGGCGCTGGTGGTGGACGCCTGGCGGCTGGTCAACCAGAGCTACGTGGATCCCTCACGGCTGGAGGCGGTGCAGTGGCGGAAGGTGCGCCAGAAGGCACTTGAAAAGTCGATCGTCAGCTCCTCCCAGGCCTACGACGCGATCGAGGCGATGCTGGAGCCGATCGGCGACCCCTACACCCGCTTGATGCGACCCGCCGACTTCGGCAGCCTGCAATCGAACACCCGCGGCACGGTCAGTGGCGTGGGACTTCAGCTGGGCCTGCGGGCCAGCGACCAGGCGATCGTGGTGATCGCTCCCCTGGCTGGCTCGCCGGCGGCCGAGGCCGGCATCGCCTCCGGCAGTGAGCTGGTGAGTGTGAACGGTCGCAACAGCAAGGAGCTGGGCCTGGAGGCCACCGCCTCCAGCCTGCGCGGGGACGCCGGCAGCGAGGTGATCGTGACCCTGATCGCCCCGGGCAATGAGCGACCGAAGGAGACCGTGCTGAAACGGCGGCAGGTGGATCTCCAGCCGGTGCGTCCCAGCCGGGTGATCCGCGATGGTCACCGGCTCGGGGTGCTGCGCATCACCCAGTTCAGTGAGCAGGTTCCCCTCCAGGTGCGGGATGCCCTGATCGCCTTCAGCCAGGCGCCTGCGGCTCAGAGGCCGATCGAAGGCCTGCTGCTCGATCTGCGCAACAACTCCGGTGGCCTGGTTCAAGCGGGTCTGGCCGTGGCCAACAACCTGCTGGACGCGGAAGCGATCGTGGAAACCCAGGACCGCGGCGGCCTCAGTGATCGCCAGGTGGCCGCAGCCGGCAGCCTCTACGCCGGACCGATGCTGACCCTGGTGAATGGCGGCACGGCCAGCGCCAGCGAAATTCTGGCCGGGGCCCTGCAGGACAGCGGCCGCTCGCCCCTGGCCGGCAGCCGCACCTATGGCAAAGGCCTGATCCAGACCCTGATCCCGCTCGGTGATGGCAGCGGCCTGGCCGTGACGGTGGCCCGCTATCTCACTCCGAGCGGTCGCGACATTCAGGACCTGGGCATCGAACCGGACCTGTCACTGCCGGAACCGGAGCCCCTCAATCCAGGCGGCGATGACGACAGCTGGCTGGAGCAGGCCGAAGCGCTGCTGGTGCAGGCCATCGAGGCGGCGGCTGCACCATGAGTCAACGCACGTATCACGATCCCCTGCATGGGGCGATCAGCCTCGATCACGCCGAACCGGCCGAAGCCCTGGCCATCGACCTGATCGACACCGCCCCGTTCCAGCGGCTGCGGCGGATCCGCCAGCTCGGCACCGCCTACCTCACCTTCCAGGGGGCTGAATCCAGCCGCTTCACCCATTCGCTCGGGGTGCTGCACCTGGCCCGGATGGCCCTCGACCATCTGCTGCGCCTGGAACCGACCCTGGTGGAGCACCGCAGCGCCCTCTATGCGGCTGCCCTGCTCCACGACGTCGGCCACGCTCCCTTCAGCCATTCCGGTGAGGAGATGTTCGGCCTGCGCCATGAGACCTGGTCGGGACGGCTGATCCGGGAGCATCCAGCCCTGCACGACCGACTCGAAGCCGAACGACCCGGCCTGGCCGATGAGGTGGCTGATCTGCTCCAACATGGCCGCCACCCTTGCGGCGCCGTCAAGGCCCTGGTCAGCAGCCAGCTCGACTGTGATCGCCTCGACTACCTGCTGCGCGACAGCCTCAGCACCGGCACCAGCTATGGCCAGCTGGATCTCGAGCGGATCCTGGCCAGCCTCACCCTCGCCCCGGACGGCAATCTGGCGGTGCACCCCAAGGGCCTCCTGGCCGTGGAGCACTACCTGGTGGTGCGCCAACTGATGTATCGCACCGTGTACAACCACCGGCTCAACGTGGTCAGCACCTGGCTGCTGATGCGTGTCGTTTCAGTG
Source organism: Bordetella parapertussis (assembly GCA_943324725.2). GTDB lineage: Bacteria > Cyanobacteriota > Cyanobacteriia > PCC-6307 > Cyanobiaceae > Cyanobium. The sequence goes on from CALPMR020000077.1 coordinate 4,176, forward strand.
GCGAGGCGACTGGGAGCGGCCCTGGTCTGGGCCGATGGGCCGATGGCTCGCTGGCTCTGGCAGGCGGATTCACTGACGATCGGGGACTTTCTGGCCAACGACGACATCCGCACCGGCTACCACCTGGCCCGCTGGCGCGAAGAGGGTCCGGCCGAACTGGCCGATCCCTGCCGCCGTCTGCTGGATCGCCAGCTGCTGCGCGCCACCGATGTCAGTGATCGGCCCAGCGGCGAACGGCTGGAGCTGCTGGCCGTGGCCCGGCAACTGGCATCGGCTGCAGGCCTGGAGCCGGAGGGCTGCTGCGGCCTGCAACAGCGATCCAGTCGGGGGTACAACGTCTACAAGGGGGGTCTGCGGCTCTGGGATGGCCGGCGACTGGAGGCCCTGGAGCAGCGCTCCGCCCTGGTGGACACCCTGGCCCAGGCTCAGCAGAGCGCCTGGCTGATTCACCCCGTCGAGATCAGCCAGGCCCTGGCACAGCGGCTGCTGCAGGATTGATCGGAGGACGGACGCGGCGGCTCCGCCTAGGTTTCGCTCGACCGCGCCTTGCGTTGATGGCCGCCGTAATCATCCCGGCGTTGGCCCCGCAGCAGTGCCACGAGCTGAGGCTGCCCGGCGGGACAGGCGTGGCCAGCGCCCGGCAGGAGGTGACTTACGCCCTCGGGGGCCAGAAGCTTCAGGGCCGCCTGCTGCTCGACGCCGGCGACTGGCTGTTGCGCCTGCCGGAGTTGCGTGATCTGCTGCAGCTGTTGCTGCGCCGAGAGCTGCAGCTGGTACGCGTGCGCGCCCGGCAACCCGAAACCCTGGTGGCCGCCGCAGCCCTCGGACTGGAGACCGAGGCGGCGGCTCCAGCGGCGCTGGCCTCAGAGCCTGACGAGGCGAGCACACCGGACGATGGACTGACGATCCACCGGGGCACCCTGCGCTCCGGCGACCATCTGCAGAGTCAGGGCTCGGTGCTGCTGCTGGGGGATGTGAACCCTGGAGCCAGGATCAGTGCCGGTGGCCATGTGCTGGTGTGGGGGCGCTTGCGGGGCGTGGCCCACGCGGGCGTGGGAGGTGATCGCCAGGCCCGGATCGTGGCCCTGCAGCTGCGGCCCCTGCAGCTGCGCATCGCCGATGCAGTGGCCCGGGGGCCAGCCGATCCGCCTGGGGCGGGCCAGGCCGAAACAGCGCACCTGGTGAATGGCGAGATCCGCATCGATCCTGCCTCACCCAGCTGGCCCTTGGGTGCCTGAAGCCCAGGCTGCCTGGCGGACCTTGGGGAAGTGCCCAGCGGGCCACCGAACGGAAGCCAGCCGGCGGCATTCAGGACTCAGCGATTGATCACCCCGAGCCCCCCCAGGACACCGGCAAAGGCCATGAACCACAGCGGTGAAATGCGGCTGCGCAGCATCAGCACACAAACAACCAGCGACACCATGACACCGGCGGCATTGGTATCGGCCGTGTGCAGGATCTTGATGCCGACCTCAAACAGGATGCCAAGCGTGATCGGGCCGAGGCCGCGCTCAAAGGCGATGCGCCAGGGAGAGTGCCTGAGCCGGTTCCAGCTGAGGCAGGCCGCCACCATCACCAGGGTGGACGGCAGCAGGATGGCCAGCTCGGCGCCGTAGCCGCTGAGCAAGGCCCACCAGGGACCCTCGGGCCAGGCGGCCCCCAGGCCGAGCAGCCCCACCAGCATCGAACTGGGCCCGGGCGCCGCTTCGGCCAGGGCATAGAGATCGGCGAATTGGGAGGGGCTGAGCCAGCAGAACTGATGAACGCTGATGTGCTGGTATTCGCTCAGCAGGGTGTTGCCACCACCGAGGGAGAACAGGGACAGGCCCAGGAAGGTGCCGAGCACCTGCAGCAGATGGCCCAGATCGGTGAGCGAGGTGGGTGTGCACTGAGTGGAAGCGGCGGCGCTGGCGGCCGCCGTAACCGAAGCGGGGACCATGGCTGGATCGGGGACCGTGGCTGAGACTGAGGCCGTGGCAGACACAACTGTGGCCATGGCCGTGGTCAGCAGCGACGAGAGACTCATGGCTGACCCTGGGACTTCGCTGACCGCGGCCAGTACCAGGCCATCGCCAGGGGCCCGGCGATCAGCACCACCGGAACCAGCCGGACATGGAAGAACTCCATCGCCACAAAGGTGGCGGCGGCCAGCAACAGGGCCACTGGATCCTTCCAGTACTGATCAAGAATCTTGAAGCCCATCGACAGGGCCATGCCGGCGGCCGCGGCCACCACCCCGGCCAGCACGCGATCCACCGCCGGCAACGTGTGGAAGGAGAAGTAGGCCACACCCAGCAGCATCAGCAGGGTGAAGGGCACCAGCAACATTCCCGCCATCGCCACCAGGGCGCCGCTGAGGCCATGGAAGGCGGTGCCGATGTAGACGGCCATGTTGATCTGATTCGGCCCGGGGAACAGCCGCGCCACCGTCAGACCCGTGAGGAACTCCTCATTGCTGAGCCAGCCCCTTTGCTCGACCACGATCCTCTGGCTCCAGGCCGAGAGACCACCGCCGAAGGCCGAAAGGGCCACCTGGAGCATGCCGATGAACAGGTCCCGATGACTGGGGGGCTGCTCATTCATGGACAAAGTGGGGATCCGGGGGCAGTTCGCCCTCTTCGTGCATGCTCGGATCGAGAGGGTCGGGGGTGATGTACTTCTTGGCTGCGTTCCAATCGGCCTCGAACACCAGCTTCAGACGCTCAATCACCTCGGGAGCATCGCTTTCAATCCCTAACTCGCGGCGCAGATCAAAGGCACTGCGATCGATGTTCATCGAGCCGGTCTGGGCGTAGAGACCATCGACCAGAATCAATTTGGCGTGCAGCTTGAGGTGCTTCTGGCGACGGACCTTGACGCCGAAGCGCTGCATGATCCGCAGCGATGAGAAGGTGTCATAGATATCCCAGTCGCTGATGCCGTGCTTGCCGCCGCAGAGCACCCGCACCTTGACGCCCCGATCGCGGGCGCAGACGATTCGCTCGAGGATCACCGCATCGACGAACTTGGGGTGCTGAATCCAGAGAGTGCTGGTGGCGGCATCGATGATGCGCGCCATCTGGCCACGGCTGTGGGCACTGCTCCAGACCAGGCCGATATCGAGAGCGGGGGCGAAGAAGGTGCGATGCCAGTCCGCCTCGAAACCGGCGATCACCTGAGCCACCACGACCGGATTCTCGCTGACGATGCCGTAATCGCGGGTTTCGGTGAAGTACTTGTCCGAGAGGTTGAAGGTGGCAATCAGGGCCGCCTGCTGGTCGATCACCATCGACTTCTCATGGGTGACCGGGAAGGCCTCGGAAGTCCAGGCGGTCTCGATGCCCGCGGCCTGCAGGCGGGCGAAGGCCTCATCATTCCAGCGATCGCCGCCGGAGGTGTGGGGGTTGAGCATCACCCTCACCTGCACCCCCCGCTCGCGGGCCCGCTGCAGGGCCTGCTCGATGTCTTCGGACTGCAGCTTGAACTGCTTGAGCAACAGCTGCTCGCGGGCCGCATCGATCAGCTCCACAACGGAGCGACAGCCGTCGTCGGGCATGACCACCAGACGCTGATGGAGATGAAGAAGTTCGGCCATCAGTGGGATCAAGATCCAGAGCTTGTTTTAGGTGAGGGGGCTCGGGCCTGTCGAGCAAGCCAGCATCAGCGCTCCGAACCAGGCAGCGCGATCGGCACCGCCGACCTACCGTGCATCGACGCCGATGGACGCCGTGACGACAGCTTCCGCCCGCATCATCCTGATCTGTTCCGGCAAGGGGGGAGTGGGTAAGACCACCCTCACCGCCAATCTGGGCGTTGCCCTGGCCCGGCTCGGCAAAACCGTGGCCGTGCTCGACGCCGACTTCGGCCTGCGCAACCTTGACCTGCTTCTGGGTCTGGAAAACCGCATCATCTACACCGCCCAGGAGGTGCTGGCCGAAACCTGCCGGCTCGACCAGGCGCTGGTCAAGCACAAGCAGCAGCCCAACCTGGCCCTGTTGCCGGCCGGCAATCCCCGCATGCTCGAGTGGCTGACGCCCGAGGACATGCAGACCATCGCCCGCCTGCTGGCCGACCGCTCCGACTACGTGCTGATCGATGCCCCCGCCGGCATTGAACAGGGCTTCAAGAATGCGGCGGCCGCAGCCAGGGAGGCCATCGTGATCACCACGCCGGAGGTGTCGGCCGTGCGCGATGCCGACCGGGTGATCGGACTGCTGGGCACCATGGACGTCAAGCCGGTGCAGCTGGTGCTCAACCGGGTGCGCCCCAAGATGATGGCCAACCAGGAAATGCTCGCCGTCGACGACGTCACCGACATCCTGGCCCTGCCGCTGCTGGGACTGGTGCAGGAGGACGAGCGCGTGATCGTCTCCACCAACCGGGGCGAACCGCTCACCCTGGAGGACAAGCCCTCGCCGGCCGGCCAGGCCTATCTGAACATCGCCCGCCGTCTCTGCGGCGAGGACATTCCGCTGATCGATCCCTCCAAGCAACGCCACGGCCTGCGGGCCCGGCTGATCAACAAGCTCAGGAAAACCACGGGACTCTTCTGACGGCCATGACCGTGCTCGATTTCATCAATCGCCTGCTGCGACGAGAGAAGCCCAGCGGCACCATGGCCCGGCAACGGCTGCAACTGGTGCTGGCCCACGACCGCAGCGACCTCAACCCCGAGCTGCTGGAGCAGATGCGCCGCGAGATTCTTGAAGTGGTGCAGCGCTACGTGGAGATCGATATCGAGAGCTGCGATGTGAGCCTGGAAACCGAGGATCGGGTCACAGCTCTGCTGGCCAACCTGCCGATCAAGCGCACCCGGGAGTTCCCGCTGCCGATCGGCAGTGGCAAGCCGGGCCGGCTCGATGGCGGGGCCAAGGAATCCGCCGCCAGCCTCGGCGATGCCGGCGCGAACCCCGCAGCCGGCGCGGCCAGCTCACAAGCCACGGCTGCAACGTCGGCAGCCTTTGCACCGCAGGGCCCCAGCACCGCCGAGAGGGGCGAAACACCTGGGGCCAGCCAGCCCTGAAGACTCCAGGGACCGGCCATGGGAAGACTTCAGACAGATCCCGTAGCTCTTGCTCGTGTCCCTGCCCCCTCGCCCGGCCTCCACGGCGCAGGCCGATCCCCTCTGGCTCCTGAGCCCGATCACCCCCGCTGAAGACAGGGTTCTGCAGCTGGTCCGCCGCGGCGGCAGCAACCGCAGCATCGCGGCCGAACTCGTGCTCAGCCCGCGCACGGTCGAAAGCCACGTGTCCAGCCTGCTGGCCAAAACCGGTTGCCGCAGCCGCAGCCAATTGCTGCTGTGGGCCCTGGCCCAGCTGCAGTCGGCGCCGCCGTTGACACAGCCGTGAAGCAGGCGATCCGCTTGTCAGTCGTCGATCCAAGCCTGAACTGCCCTGGGGAGGCTGAAGCCAGACGTTCTGAAGCCAGACGTTCGGCCCTCAGCGGCAAGCGTTCAGCACTGAGCGTCTGATCCAGAAGCTTGCTGTTGCCTGCCCAGCCAGCCGATGACACCGTGTTGTTGCCGATCCTCGTCGCCGCAGCGCCATCGATCGGGCCGTTCCCACGCCGACAGAGCAACCCCACAGAGCTGCAGAGCTTGGCCAGGCGGCTCGCTTGATCAGCGCCAGAGCGGCCTCCGTGATCACCAGCATGTTTCGGCGCGATTCCTGCGTCTGCCCGGCGACTCTGCTCTGGTGGGGCCAGGCAGGGCGTCCTTGCTGGCGCCAGGAGCGCGGAAGTGAACCCCGAAATCGTTGCTGGGAAGGGAAGGCCATCTCCCAACCAGAGTCCGACCGACCACGTCCGAGATGGTCACGGCAGGGCGCAATCAGGGCTCAGGCGTCTTCACAGATACTGAGATCCAGTCACCGATTGCGCTCGATTCCATGCAGGCCGCCCCCTCGAACACGCCCGTGCGCCCGGTGGATCTGCTGGTGGTGGGCGGCATTGTCGTGACCATGGATAGCGACCGGCGGGTGCTTGCCGACGGGGCCATCGCCATCGCCGCTGGACGCATCGTGGCGGTGGGCCCGAGGGCCGAGGTGGAAGCGGCCCATCGCGCCAGCGAACGGATCGACGCGACCGGGCGGACCGTGATCCCTGGCCTGATCAACGGTCATGCCCATGTGCCGATGACCCTGTTCCGCGGTCTGGCCGACGATCAGGATCTCGACGACTGGCTGCAGCACACGATCTTCCCCGCCGAGGCCATGAACGTCGATGAGGCGTTCGTGCGGGCCGGGACCCGGCTGGCCCTGGCGGAACTGATCCGCGGTGGGGTCAGCACGGTCTGCGACATGTATTACTTCGAGCAGGCCGTGGCCGAGGAGATGGCCAGCGCCGGCCTGCGAGGGCTGCTGGGCCAGGCCCTGATCGATTTTCCTGCCCCAGACAATGCCGATCACGCCTCAGCGATGGTCTGCATTGAGCGCTTCGTGGACACCTGGCAAGGCCATCCGCTGATCACCCCGGCGATCGGCCCCCACGCGCCCTACACCGTCTGCGACGAGCATCTGATCAAAGCGCGGGCCTTCGCCGACCGCCACGGCTGTCCCCTGGTGATCCATCTGGCCGAAAGCCGCCATGAGGTGCAGGAGAGCCGGCGA
>CALPMR020000078.1 GCA_943324725.2 Bordetella parapertussis
CCCGGGCCCCGGCCCGAACCAGAGCCGCTGCGGCCGAAGCCAGCATCGCCAGCGCCTACGGCGCCGGCGCCGTAGGCGCTGGCGATGCTGGCTTCGGCCGCAGCGGCTCTGGTTCGGGCCGGGGCCCGGGCGGCAGTTTCGGCAGCGGCAGCTTTGGTGCCAGCACTTTTGGTGCCAGCCCTGCTGGTGGCGGCAGTTTCCGCTCCGTTGAGGCCGAATCCAGCGGCTCCGGCATGGGCAGCGGGGCTGCTCGTGAGTCGGGGCGTCGCTGGGGTGGTGATCGCGAGGCCGATCGGTTCGGGGATCGGGGTGCGGGCTCCACGGCCAATCCAGCCCGATGGGATCGCGGCGATCAGGATCGCTGGCAACGAGAGCCGGCCGATGCGGAGCGTTTTGATCTGCAGCGTCCCGGTGCTGGGCGCTCTGGCGCCGAGCGCCCCGGTGCTGAGCGCCCTGGTGCTGAGCGCCCCTGGCGCGACGGTGTCTCCAGTGGCCGGGATTGGGATCAGGACGGCCGCGGAGAGCGCGACCGCGGCGGCGACTGGGACCGCGGCCGTGACCTGGATCCTGGTCGTGACGGGGGGCCAGGCCGTGAGGGCGACCCTGGCGAGGACTGGGGCCGGGGCGATCCCCGCAACGCCGGCGGCCCTGCCCGCCGCCGCCGCGATCAGGGGCTGCAGGATGATCCCTGGTCCGACGGCTGATCTTTCGTGAGCCCTCGTCCCAGTCCCGATCCCCTGGCGATGGCCGGCGCCGATCACTGGCAGGTGCTGGGCATCGAACCCGGTGCCGATGCCGAGGCACTGAAGCGGGCCTTCCGCCAGCAGGCGCGCCGCTGGCATCCCGATCTCAATGACAACGATCCCGGCGCCGAGGAGCGCTTCAAGCGGCTCAACGAGGCCTATGCGGTGCTCTCCGATCCCAGCCGCCGCCGGGCCTGGGAGCTGGGAGAGGAGTACGGCGGCGCCATGGCCGACGGGCCCGATCGGGATCCGTACAGCAGTGGCTTCCCCGAGTTTGAGGACTATCTGGCCCACCTCTTCGGCCAGCGCCGCCGCGGCCAGGAGCGGGGCGGCGCGGGCGAAGCGGCCTTCGCCGATGAGCTTGACAACGATTTCAGCGCCGCTGCACCGGAGTCTGCGGCTGCACAGCCGCCGGCCGAGCGCTCAGCCCCGTGGCCAGCAGCCGAGGCCACAGCGGACTCCGGGCCGGATCCGGCTGGCCGGGTCACCACCGCCGCACCCTCACCGCCGCCGGTGCAGGCCAGCAGCGATGAGGAGAGCCTGGTGGAGCTGACGCCGGAGCAGGCCCTCAGCGGTGAGCGGTTGGAACTGGAGCTGCGCGACGGCACGCTGGTGGAGGTCTGGACGCCAGCTCTGGCCGGTGATGGCTGGCGGCTGTGCCTGCATGGCATCGCTCCGGGCGGCGGTGACCATTTTCTGCAGCTGCGGGTGCGCACGGCTGAGGGACTGCGGATCGATGGCCTGCGGGTGCTCTACAAGCTGGAACTCTCACCGGCGGATGCCGCCCTGGGCGTGCAGGTGGTGGTGCCCACCCTGGAGGGACCGGTGCGACTGCGGGTGCCGGCCGGCTCCTCCAGTGGCCGCCTGCTGCGCCTGCGGGGGCGGGGGCAGAGCCTGGGCGAGCGGCGCGGCGATCAGCTGGTGGAGATCAGGATCGTGATCGACGACGGCCTCGGTGAGGATGAACAGGCCCTCTACCGCCGCCTGCGGGAGCTGGAGGCGGAGCGGCGGCTGCAGGCCGCCGGCGGATGAGACACTGGCCCTGTTGCAGCAACGCCGATCGTGACCCCGAAAGAGTCCGCCTTCGGGCCGGTGCATGTGCTCCTGTTCGATGCCCACAGTGACCAGGAGGGCATCCACTCCCTGGAGTTGAACGGCCGCACCGTGGTCTTGATGTTCGAGGACCCCGATGACGCCGAGCGCTATGCGGGCCTGCTGGAAGCCCAGGACTTTCCGGTACCGACGGTGGAGCTGATTGACCGCGAGGAGCTGGAGCAGTTCTGCCGCGATGCCGGCTACGAGGGGCGCTTCGTGCCGGCGGGCTTCCTGCCGAGCAGCGACGAGGAGCGGCTGCTGATCGCTCCGCCCGAGCGCAACATGGATGTCAGCAGCTGGAAGGAGCAGGCCGAAGCCGGCGAGCTCGAGGCGGACACCGATCGCCGCGGCGACAGTGCCGCTGCCAGCCCCGATCCAGAGCTGGAAGCCTTCCGTCGCCGGCTGGAGGGACTGCTGTGACCGGCATAGCCGGTCCGCAGAGCGCCGCTGAGCGCCCCGGCGGCGCACACGGAACCGCCGTGACCGCTGCGGTTGATGCGTCCCTGGCCAGCCTCAGCGGCGCCCAGCTCTGGAGCCGGGGCCATCTGCTGACGGAACAGGCCAATGCCCTGAGCGCCAACCTGGACCGGCTGCAGACGGCAGCCCTGGTGGAGCTGTTCTGCGAGAACGAGCGCCGCCCCCAGGAGGCGGTGGCCGCCGCCGCACCGCAATTGGCCGAAGCCGTCGATGCGATTGCTGCCCGTTTGGGGCGCGGCGGCCGCCTCTTCTATCTGGGCGCCGGCACCTCCGGCCGGCTGGGGGTACTGGATGCGGCGGAATGCCCGCCCACCTTCTGCTCGCCGCCGGAGCTGGTGCAGGGGGTGCTGGCCGGTGGCGCCGCCGCCCTGCTGCGCAGCTCCGAAGGGCTGGAAGATCTGTTCGAGGCGGGGCCGGCCGATCTGCAGGCGCGCGGCTTCGGCCCTGCCGACTGCCTGGTGGGGATCGCCGCCGGCGGCACCACCCCCTATGTGCTGGGGGGCCTCAGCCATGCCAAGGCGATCGGGGCGCTGGCGATCGCGATGGCCTGTGTGCCCACCGACCAGGTGGCGATGCCCTGCGACATCGACATCCGCCTGCTCACCGGCCCCGAGCTGCTCACCGGCTCGACGCGGCTCAAGGCCGGCACCGCCACCAAGATGGCGCTCAACATCCTCTCCACCGGGGTGATGGTGCGGTTGGGCAAGGTGTACGGCAACCGCATGGTGGACGTGGCCGTCACCAACGCCAAGCTCGAGGACCGGGCGCTGCGCATCCTGGCCGATCTGGCCGGAGTGAGCCGCCAGCGGGGCAGTGAGCTGCTGCGGCAGGCCGAGGGCTCGGTGCGGCTGGCCCTGTTGATGGCCGCCAGCGGCCTGGAGCTGGCGGCCGCCCGCGAGGCGATGGCGCTGCATGGGCCGGGCCTGCGCTCGGCGCTGGCGGCCCTGGGGGCTCAGTTGCCAGCCGTGGCGGCGCCGGAGTCGACCGCTTCGTAGGGGCCCCAGTAGGGAGCGGTGAACAGCTCGGTGCGCTGGCGGGTGGCGGCCGGCACCGCTTCGACCGGCGTCATCAGGGCGTGGCGCAGGGCGTGATGGGCGGCGCTGGGGGGACGCAGGGCGGCGACCCGTTCGGCCGCCAGGCGCACGATCTGCTGGGCCAGGCTGGCGTTGGCGCGCAGGTTGTCGAGCACCATCTCGACGCTGACCGAGGCATGCTCCTGGTGCCAGCAGTCGTAGTCGGTCACCATCGCCAGGGTGGCGTAGGCCATCTCCGCCTCGCGGGCCAGCCGGGCTTCGGTGTGGTTGGTCATGCCGATCACATCAGCGCCCCAGGAGCGGTAGAGCTCGGATTCGGCGCGGGTGGAGAAGGCGGGACCCTCCATGCAGAGATAGGTGCCGCCGCGGTGCAGGCGGCGACCCTCGGGCATCAGGCTGTCGCCGACATCGGCGAGGATGCGGCTGAGCACGGAGCAGTAGGGATCGGCGACGGTGACGTGGGCGACGGCCCCTTCGCCGAAGAAGCTCAGCGGCCGCTGGTGGGTGCGATCGATGAATTGATCGGGCACGAGCATGTCGAGCGGCTGCACCTCCTCCTGCAGCGAGCCGACGGCCGACACCGACAGGATCCAGCGCACACCGAGCGAGCGCAGCGCCCAGAGGTTGGCCCGGTAGGGCACCTCGGTGGGGGTGTAGGTGTGCTGGCGGCCGTGGCGGGCCAGGAACACCACCTCGAGATCGCCGATGCGGCCCAGCCGCAGGCTGTCGGAGGGCTGGCCGTAGGGGGTGTCGAGCGTCAGTTCGCGCAGATCTTCAAGGCCTTCCATGGCATAGAGGCCACTGCCGCCGAGCACGCCGAGCCGGGCCTGCGGCAGATCCAGTTGGCTGCCGGCGGTACCGCGGGGTGCGCTCATGGCAAGGAGGGTGGAGGTCTCGAATCGTTTTACTGCAGCCCGCTCAGCCAGTGCTGCGTTTCTGCGGGCGAAGTGGGCGCTGCGTTGCAGCCTGAGAAGTGGGCGCTGCTACGCAGCGGCGGGGATCCCGGCCGGGCCCGGAGTTCGGCCCTCCCCCGGGGGGTGCCGCGCCTGGCCTGGCAGGATTAGCGGCCCCCCTTCAAGCGAACAAGCGTGACCAAAGCCCTGATGGACACCGAAGCCGGCAGCATCGCCATTGAACTGTTTGAAGCCGATGCCCCGGGCACCGTCGCCAACTTCGTCAAGCTGGCCAATGAGGGCTTCTATGACGGTCTGGCCTTCCACCGGGTGATTGATGGCTTCATGGCCCAGGGCGGCTGCCCCAACTCGAGGGAAGGCGCCCGCGGCCAGGCCGGCACCGGTGGTCCGGGCTACATGATTCCCTGCGAGATCAACAAGAACAAGCATCAGGCCGGCAGCCTGTCGATGGCCCATGCGGGCAAGAACACCGGCGGCAGCCAATTCTTTCTCTGCCATGGCGCCACCCCCCACCTCGATGGCGTGCACACCGTGTTCGGCCACACCGGCGACCTGGATGTGGTGCTGAAACTGCGCAACGGCAGCCGCATCAACAAGGTGACGATCGAGGCCTGATCCAGCGGCTACGAATCGAGCCCTGTTGGTTGCGGGCTCCTCACTCCGGGGAGCCCTTTTGTTGTCTGGCGTCGGCGTTCTCGAGGAACTCGGTGAGCAGGGAGGTGATCAGATCGGTGAGGGTCTGATCGTTTTGAAGGGCATAGCGCTTGGCGCGCAGGTGCAGCTGGCTGGAGAGAAGAACGGAAAGCTTCTTGACGTTTGAGCTTGAATTTTCTAGCACCTAAAAATTTTCCTTGACAATGAGCTGGGAGATTTGATGTTTTAAGCCTGAAGCGTCAAGTGCAGTGAATATTATGCGCAAATGCGCCAATGTGCCAGTCCTGGCCCACACTGGGCCTTGCTGATCCCCCTGCCTGTGTTGGTGGATACCAAAATCTGTCGTTTTTGGTTGGTTGGTGGCCAGCCCAAGGCTTGACGGAAATGCGAACGAGGTTGCCCGAAAAGCGAAATCCTGGATCGAAACTACAAGGGTTTCATCAAAATAGTGCCAAGTTTTCGGAGCATATGCGTTGGTTGGCATGCGGTCGTCCTCGGGCCCCTCGCCGGGTGGTTATTCAGATGTGCCTGTCGCCCTCGCCACCGAGTTCGCCAGCCCCGGTCCAGAAGCTGTGGCCCGGCTGAGTGTCAGCCTGCCGCGCAGCCTCTACCGCCAGGTGCGGTTGCACGCCCTCGATCAGGACACCACCCTCTCGGCGCTGCTGGCTCGCCTGATTCGCAAGGAGCTCGGTTGAGGCTGGCCCCATCACCCTCCCCACCTGGGGATGCTTGCCGGCATTTCTGCGTCAGGGCGCCTGTCGCTTCACGCAGAATCGATCCAGATGCGCAGCAATGGGCTGATGACGAACGCGATCCGTCCCTGTTTCGATCCACCTGTTGATCCGATCGTTCACCCTGGCGGCAGCAACCAGAGCCAGGAGCTCGATGCGATGGCCCGGCTGACGATCAGCCTGCCGCGCAGCCTCTATCGCCAGATCCGGCTGCATGCCCTGGAGCAGGACACGACACTTTCGGCCCTGCTGGCTCGCCTGATCCGCGAAGAGCTGGGCTGAGCTGAGCAGCCTTCAGGACTCGCGGCAGGCTGCGCCAACACCCGGCAAGGAGCTCAGGGCGAGGGTGATCGAGACGACGGGCTCGGCGTTCTGGGGCTGTTGCTGTTGGATCGCCTGCAGGGCAACGATCGCTGCTTTGATCGAGCTGAACTGCAAGGACTGATAACTGCTGGCCAGCTCGATGGCGTCGTGTTGATGGCGTTGAACCTGGTGCTGGTCTTCGGCCGGGCTGAGCCCGTAGATCTCGCGGTAGGCCTGGCGGTTGAGGCTGGTGCTGCTGAGGCCGACCAGGGTTTTCAACTGCTGGCTTGAGCGATGGCGATGGTCTGGATGGTGCAGATGCCGGCGCAGCTGGCTGAAGCGGGCCAATTTGAGCCAGCGCATCGGCGAGATGCCGAGGCGATTGCGAAAGCAGGCCTGCACGGCCCGCGGTGTCAGCCCCAGTTCGGCCGCCAGCTGCGGCAGGGTGATGGCCTCATGGAGATGGAGGTCGAGCCAGCGGATCGCGGCGGCGAGATGGCGGGCGCTGGCCACCGTGGCGGCGCCGGCCATCTCGGGGTGCAACTGCAGCAGCAGCGCCCGCAGTTGCACCCCAAGAGCAACGAGAAAGTCGTCGCTGAGCTGCTGGCGGCTGTCGGCTGCGGCGCTGCTGATCAGGCGATCGCGCAGCGAGCTGATCAGCCCGATCAGGCCCGGCGAGGCGGTCACGGCCTGGAGGCTGGGCAACTGATCCACCCGCAGGTGCTGGAGCGCCAGCTGGCGCAGCAGGCCGGCGCTCTCGAGGCGCAGATAGCTGACCTGGGAATCGCGGTGGTGACTGATGGCCAGGTCGTTCGGCCAATGCCAGTGCAGGCTGGGGGCCAAGGGCTCCGGGCCGGGCGGCAGCAGCGGGGCGCTGGTGCTGAAGCCACCGGGCCCATGGCTGAGCATCAGGCCAAAGAAGGCATCGCCGCACTCGGCCCGGTTGGACGCCTGCCCCTGGGTGCGCACCTCACGCAGGATCAGCGAGGGCGTCTGGAGGGTGCGGATCTGAAAGCTGAAATCATCAGAGATTTCAGTTAACGATGCTTGATTGATGCCGCCCAGAAAGTGCCGGTACTGCTCTGCCGTGCCCTCAAGTTGTTGATACGGAGCCACGACCCAGCCGCTGACCGCCCCTTGAACCTAGGGGAGACCATCGCTGGCTTCAACGGCCCCGCCAGTGTCGAGGATGCAAACCGAATCGCAGCCGCGAGCGCAGCCGCGAGCGCCATCGCGAGCGCAGCAGTGCGGGCTGGACGCTGCGCGCCAGCGGACTGGCCGAAGCGTCACGGCTCAACTGGCGCAGGGCTTCATAGGCCCGCTGCTTGCGCAGCCAATTGGCGGGGTCGCCGCCGTGATCGGGATGCCAGCGCAGGCTGCTGCGGCGCCAGTGCCGGCGCAGCTCACTCCAGCTGCAGGCGTCGAGGAGTTCCAGTTCCTGCCGGCAGCTGAGGGCAAAACCCTCAAGCTGCGAGCGTTCCAGCCAGCGGCGCTGGCCATCGAGATCAGTGAGCGACCAGCCCTGGCGTTGCTGGCGGGCCGCATGGAGACGGCGCTGGTTGTCGCGGGCCTGGCGCTGTATCCGTTCCAGGGCCAGCTCATCGCGGCTGGCCTGGGTGGCGCGGTCCATCAGCGCCAGCGAGAGGTCGAGGCCAATGCTGATCGTCCACCACAGAACCGCCAGCGAGGCCGCGGTGAGCACCACGGTGAGCACCAAGGTGGGCACCAAGGTGAGCAGGAGGGCGGTGGCGGCGGCCATGGAGTAGGAGCCAGGGAAGGGCTGGAGCCACTGTTATGGCAGAACTGTCAGGGCAGAACTGTCATGGCAGCCCAATCATGGCGGCCCCTTTCATGCCATCACACTTCATGGCAGCCCACTCAAGGCAGCCCATTCAAGGCAGCACCCCCAGGGCCTGCAGCCGCGGCTGCCGCTCGCTGAAGGCGCTCAGCAGCGGCGCGGGCTCGCCCTTGATGCTGCGGCCCATCGCCTTGAGAGCGTCGAGCAGATGCTGCTCGAGCTCACGGCCGCCGAGCTGGCGGCGCTGGCCCTCGAGCAGCAGCACCTCAACCAGCGAGAACCCGACGCTGCTGCCACTGGCCGGGGCGAGCAGATTGGTATAGGAGCGACCGCTGCGGATCAGGGTCAGCAGCTGTTCATTGACGTGGCGGGCCCGCTCGAAATCGGCGCAGGCACAGCGATCAAAGCCGAGGCGGCCGGCGTGGAGCAGCAAGGACACGATCTTGGCCAGCTCGGCCAGTTTCAGCTGGGTGTCTTCGAGCACCTGGCCGAAGCTGCGCGGCCCGTTGGCCAGGCAGTCCTCCACCTGGCGATAGCGCTCCGGCAGGCCGCTGACCTGGCCGAAGCTGGTCTCGAAGCTGATCGTTTCGGTGGCGGGGGCTTCCTGCAACCGCAGCATGATCAGGCTGAGCCGCTGTTGCAGTTCGCTTTCAGTGCTGGAGGCGACGCCGCGCAGGAACAGATCGCGGCGGAACGATTGGTTGATCGCCAGATCCTGCAGGCTCTGGCGCAGGGCCGGATCGGTTTCGGCCAGCACCGTCTGGCGCACGTTGGCGGGCAGCAGATCGAAAAAGTTCTCCGGCAGAGTGGCGCTGGAATGGAAGCGCAGCTTGTGGGCGGCGCAGCGTTGATGCAGCTGGGCCACATAGAGGGGCTGCCAGCCCTCATTGGCATATTCCTGCAGGAGATAGGCGGCGCTCTGATTGGGGATCTGGGACAATCTGCGGCGCAGGGCCGGCTGGGCCATCGCCAGGGCCGAGGGGGTCTCTTCGCTGCCGAGCAGGCTGGTGAGGCTTGCGGCGGCCTGCTGAAACGCCTGGGCGGCACTGGCCTCACCCTGGCGTTGGCGGGTCAGTTCACCGAGGTGCTGGAAGGCGCTGGCCCCCAGCCAGCCGGGATAGGTGTTGTAGGAGCAGTAAAAAATGCCGCCCGGATTCAGGGCCGCCGAGGCCAGCTGCAGCATCGCCTGCTGGATCGGTGCCGTGATCCAGGTGGCGATGCCATGGGCGACGACGTAGTGATGGGCCGCCGCCAGGGAACCGGGATCGGCGGCGAGGCTGAGGAAGTCGGCCTCCTGGAACTGGATGTTGCTCAGCCCCAGCTGCTGGGCCAGCCGGCGGCTGTGGACGATGTGATCGGGTTGGAAGTCGATGCCCGTGAACCGGCCTTCGGGATAGGCGGCGGCGAGCAGGCAGAGGCCGAGGCCCATGCCGCTGCCCAGCTCCAGGTAGGCAAAGGGCTCGCCTTCATGGCTGCGCGGTGGCTGATGGCCCTTGAGCAGGGCGGCGAAATCCAGCCAGGCCGGCGCCAGCTCGCGGTAGACCCCCGAGGTGTAGGAGGTGGAGCTGAAGTAGCCGTGATCCCAGGACATGACTCAGCCATTGGGGGTTATCACTATGCAGGATCTACAAAGCGCAGGAGATTCGCATCGCGCTGATGCTCTGAAGCGCGTTAGCGGCTTGACGCCAAGACGCCAACGCTCTTTGCCGCTTTCCAGGCAAAAGGTCTGGACGGTTGCGGCCGCTTCAGAACAGGCCAGAGGAGGAGCAAAGGCGTCGATGCGCATCAGCGTGCTTGCGTTTCGGCGACAATGCGCATTGTTTACAATGATGATCCGTACATTTGCGCAGATTCAGCTCGGAGAGTGGGTGCAATTCAAGCGTTTAAGGCCTGCTGAGGAGTCATAATTCCTTTACTTACGTTTGGGGGTCGTGTGTCCAAGCCTCCTGCCCCCTGCTTTGCCGATCGCCCATGGCTGCCACTGATTCCGCAACAGGCGTAAGTGGCAGTGTCGTCGTCCTCGGTCAGAGCCTGACCGGCACGGCGACCGCCAGTTCCACGGCGACATCTGCCGCCACCACCGTTGAAGGCATTGCCAGCGGCAACGCGGTGTCGATCCAGGACGTCGGCGTTCTCGACTCCACTATCAGCGTGGGTGGCAACGGCACCCTCACCGTTAACGAAACCGGTGTGGTCACCGGTACGGCGGTGACGGTGAATAAGGTCAACGTTGCTGCTGGCTTATTAGGCATCAATGCGGCGATTGGTGACCGCATCGTCAGTCATTCAACAGGTGCTTTTCTTGGTTATGTGATTGCCACGGGGAGCCTGGCTGCTGGCTCGCTTTCCAATACCCCTGGCGGTGCATCTAATGGCACGGCGTATACAGCCACTGACCTTGTAATTGCTTCTAGCGCTTTCGCCGGCTTCACCGGCGCCACGGGCGGCATCATTGATCAGGACAACACCACCTCTCCTGGCTCGCTGACCAGCGATGTCGGCATTGGTGCTGCAGCCACCGTCGGCGTTACGGTCGACAACACGGCTACCGCCACTTCCAACAACATTGACGGTGGTTCGGCTGCAACCTCCCTCATCAAGCAGAGCTACGGCCTGCAGAACATTGGGGTTCAGGCCGGTTCCAGTGGCAGCCTGATCGCCAACATCGATGCCAACGCGGTGGCTTCTGCCACCACCGTTGGTGGTACCGCAGGTGGTGCCGGTATTGCAGCTGACGCGACTTCTGCTGCCACCATCAACGATGCCGTTGGCCTCCATGCTGATGGCGCATCCGCCAGTGTCGGTGGTGTAGCCGGCAACATCAGCTTCGGTGATGGCGCCACGATCAGTGCCACGGCTGGTACCAGTGCC
>CALPMR020000079.1 GCA_943324725.2 Bordetella parapertussis
CCGGCGGCTCGACTCTTGGCCTCGGCATCGGCGATCCCCACCAAAGTCACCCTATGGCCACGTTTTTGAAGGACATGCCCCAGGGTGGTCATGGGGTTGAGATGGCCGCTGGCGGCGGGGCAGAGCAATCCAAAATGGGTCACTGTTGGCTCATGGCTGGAGGGGAGCTTGCTTTGATTCCGGTCCATTAAACCCTGCCTCCTCAGCCGTAACCAGAGGCTTCCCCTGGCTTCGTGGACAGGTCTGTGGTCTGCATACGAATGAATTCAGAGGCAGAGATCAACGATGTTCCTCGATGATCGGACTCAGGTGGCCGATCGATGAGTAACGGCGCCCGAGGCTGGAGTAGCCCTCAGCTGCCGCAGGCTGTGGATCCACGCTTGGCGCTGATCACATGGGACACTCTCTAGTGACGCATCTTCACTGCTACGCCGAGCGTGGCAGTGAAGGCGAAACAGCGGCGAGATTTGCGGTGACGCTGGCAGGTATAGAAGCCAATAAATCCACCAAAGTGTGGATCAATACCCTATAGCTCACCTGTCGTATTGCACTTTTTACTCTGCAATCAGCCGAGTGCTTGGGGAGGTATGATGAGTTGGTCAGTCAATACCCCAAGAGCCACAAACCAACAGAGTCTCTACCCATTGCAGAACGGTCTTCCAGTCGAGCACTTACCAAAATACCCACGAGCTTGATCAGTTCAACCATCTACAGCCCGCTGGGTCGGAGGCATTTCGGCTGGCGACACAGAGGGGCTGGCTGCGCTGAACGCAGGAATGCCCTGCCGGCAGTGCCGGTTCAGACGAGGGATTGAACCATGGCTACTGCCACAAAAGAAGGCGCCCCCGGTAGGGGCGCCTTAGCACCGGTCGCAGATGCACAACCTGGCATTTCGGATGCCATCCGGTCAGGTGTCGTTTGATCTACGGATCACCTGTCTGAGGCCTGGCAGGCAAGGAGTTCAGTCACGGCTCAAGGAAGAGATGCTCGGGGCTTGACCTTCCCAAAAGTAACTGCTGGCCGGGTTATGCAGCCCAGCTTTCACACTTCAAAACGTAGGAAATAGCAGATAGCTCACTCGTCCACTTGGGGTGGCAACCGTTTGGTGCCACGTTGGGCCTGTTTCCAATCAATCACCTTCACAGAGACTCCCGGGGGACTGACCCGGATTGCTTTGAGGAGAGAACCTTGGGGGTCTTTCCCCTCAACCACACACTAATGCTTTATGGCTACAAGAGAGGATCGAGGGTGTTCCTCTTTCCGTATGGAGATGGGCGGTTTCAGGCCCCCTTCAGACCGCTGGTGGCACATCGACCGATTGCGGAACCAATCTCGGTGACGCCACCTTCGTGAAGCCCCGTAACCCCGGAGGCCAAGGGCAGCATCGAATCTGCATCAACCCCTGCCGCCAGCCTCTTTTCGTCCGAAGAAGAGTGTGCCCGATTCGGAGGCTTCATCGATGGAAGACAGCCCCCCTGAGCAGCTGCCAGGAGTGCGCTGACGATCCGGCCCCTGCTCCAACAGTCTTGACGAATCTCTGGCTTCCCTGGCGTGTGACGTCTGTTCATCCAACAGACCCGCCGTCAACTGCACCGTTAAAGGCCTCGCCTCAGGTGCCCCGGACCCAACGGGAACCACCATTGGAACCCTGGCCCCAGATGCCAGCGTCAGCAGCTCCGACACTCAACCCAAGACTCACGTGATCTGACGATCACGGCTACTAAGACCAGATCAGGCACAGCTTTGGCACCTCCATCAAGAGAGGCGCAGCGGCTGAGCAGGCAAATGCCCGGGGCCAACGCTCCGGGATTTGTTGCGGTTGACTGAAATAGGGCCTTTCACCCCAGTCCGTTATTGCTGAGCTCCAGCCAGCAAGAGTTCGACCGAAAGTTGAAGTGCCTCAAGCCAGCATCCTGCCGGGAAAGTCGGTATCAGCGCTGGGTCTATCGCCTGAATCGACGCCTGGATTCGCGGCAGCCTGGGCGGTGAGGGTCCAGAGCTCACGGGCCAGCTCATCGCAGCGTGCCTCCACGCTGGGCTGGCTGGCCTCAAACCGCAACCGACCTGGTCCCAGCACCCGGTTGCTCCAGTACTCAAAACCAAGGGGATCCGGTGGTGACGTCGTGGCCAGGCCTGCCAGCAGAGCGCCGGCTCGCTGTGGCGTTTCGGTCAGCCGCAGCAGGTCACGGGCGACCAGCGCGAACAAGGCCTGCCCGAAAGGGTTCTGGCTGCTGCTGTAGCGGAAGAAGCCGCCGCTGCCGCGAGGGATCACCAGCCCTGGACTCCAGGCCAGCACCGGCAGGGACTGGCCCTGCTGCCGCAGCTGCCGCTCCAGCTCCCGCGCCATGAGCAGATTGCAGAGCTTGCTGTCCTTGTAAGCCTTCTCAGCATTGAAGGGACCGCCATCGAGCATCGCCGCGCCGGGGCCCTGGCGCAGCCCGGCCAGATCACCCAGCCCAGCTGGTTGCCCCACCTTGCCGCCTGCTGTGGTGGGGTCGTGCACTTCCGAGCTCGTGACCACCAGCCGCGGCGTTGTTCCCCGCAGCAGCAGGGGCAGCAGTCGCTGCAACAGAACCTGATGGGCCAGGTGGTTCACGGCGACCGTGAGCTCGAAGCCCTGCGCCGACCAGCGCGGTTCACGGGCGCCGCTGTACTGCAGGCCGGCGTTCAGCACCAGGCTGTCGATCGGCTCTGCGACCGTCAGCAGGGCATCTGCGCAGCGCTCGACGCTGGCGAGGTCACTCAGATCGCAGATCGGCGTTGTCAGTTGGCTGTCCAATCGTTGGCCCGCCATTGGAGCCAGCACCTGGCCCAGGCGATCGGCGGTGGCGGCATCGCGGCAGAGCACGGTGAGGCGATGGCCGGCGTCCAGCAGCTGCTGCGCCGCCTCAAGACCGATACCGGAGCTGCCACCCGTGAGCAGAACGTGCCGCTGCGGGCTGGGAGTGGCGCTGTTCCCAGCCTGGTGATCACCGTCAGCAGCCATGGCGTTCGTCAGCCCCCAAGGCCAGGCGTGGCAGGGATTCCATTCTGTTGGTCGTCAGCGGCAGCGGAGGAAGAGCGGGATCAAGCCGTCTTGCGGCCGAGCGCCGATCGCCTTTCAGCATTCGGAATCAGCGGTGGCTGCCACTGCGCAGCTGTCGTCTGCCAACCCTGCTTGCGATTCTCGCTCCAGAGCTTGAGGGCCTGCTCGCGGCTGATCTCCAGCCGCTTTTTCAACAGCCGCACCGGCTGATCAGGCAGCAGCTCCCCCACGGTGACCTCCAGTCGCTTGGACCAGCGATCCCAACGGCTGGGCCGGAAGTGCAGCACCTGGCGGCCGTCACTGATCCAGCCCTCCTGGGGCGAGAGCGGCGGTCGTTTGCTGCTGCTGGTGGCGGCCATGGCTGTCTCATGCCACCTCGGGAGCCCAGCCCCGGTCGCCATGGAGGCGATCAGCGGCCACAAGACACTCCAGGAGATCGCCGCTGATCACGCAGTGCAGCCGATCCAGGTGAGCCAGTGGAAGAATCAGTAGCTGGAAGGTGCCAGTGAGCTGTTCACGAAGGGCAAGCAGACCATTCCATGGCAGTTGGTTGCCCGATGCCGCCGCTGGTTCTCAGCGACGACGAGGTTCAGCAACTCAAGAGCATCGCCAACTCAAGGTCGTTGCCCCATTCGATCATGCAGCGGGCGCCGATCGTCTTGGCTTGCGTAGCCGGTGAACCCCCCGCCACAAAAGAAGGCGCTCCTACCGACCGTGGAAATTCCAAATGACTCTGGGCGCGTGCTGACTCAATCATGGAGAACCTAGCTCGCCTTTGCCTGCAAACATCCGGAACGGGATGCTACTATAAATTTTAGTCATGGGGATTGAAATACCGCTCCTATGTAAATATTTTATAAGTACATTGCAGTTGTCTTATGTCTTTATTTGCCACTCGACTGTTTCATTCTGCTTCCTTGTTGATCGGGTTGGCATGTTGCTTTGAGCCATCTCGAGCACTATCTGGTACTCCACCTGTCACAGAGCAGTTGCCCAGCGTTGGGCGGTCAACCAACGGGAGGCCGGTTGACCAGAAGCCTGCATTTGTCAATACAGCTAGTTCGGAGCATAGTCTGTTTTATTTCGACATTCAGAACTCACTAGTGTATTCACTTGTGATCTTAATTTCATCCTTGGGCGCAGCTGCAATTGGTTTTCGTATTCAGCGCTCGGGCTCTTTTGCATCGTTAACTGATGAGCACCGCTCGGCCTCCCGTTCGGCGCTAGGGCTAGCAACAATATTAACCGCCATTGTTATCGGAGTTGTGTCCGATGACGCGATAAGTACATTCAACCAGGCAAATGATAACATCCAAGGCCTGGCTGTTGATACACTAACGCTGGACAAGGTCCTCGATAATTTTGGACCTGAAGCATCATCGATCCGCAAACAACTTAGAGATGATCTTCGCTACCGTATTGTCCAGATTCAATCAATGCAAGCCTATGCTAATGCTGATTATCGAGCTGTAGAGGAACTGCCTCGTATTGAGCTGTTGTTCCGAGACGTTGTGAATCTGAAGCCTAAAACTGATGTTCAAAAGGAGCTTCGGTCGCGTGCTATTGCCATGATAGGTGGAACGTCTAGTTTTGGCGTTCGCGGAAATATGGCCCAGAAGCGGTGGTTGTTCACGGTTGGAGATGCTAACGCGCCCAGGCCTGTCTATTTGCTGGTGATATTTTCACTGGGTCTTGAATTCCTTTGCTTTGGTCTCTTAACCAAGCCGCATCGCTTTACATATCTGTCAACAGCCTTGGCTGGCCTGGTTGTCGCAACAACAATGCTTGTAGTCGTTGAACTTGACAACCCAATGGATGGCTTCTTCACGGTATGGGTTGAGCCTTTGCAGAAAGCTGAGTTATTGATGAACCAGTGAACCTTATGCCTGTCCACTCAGCCTCATTCCTCAGCAAGGCGTTGCTCGGAGTTGGCCTCTTTGCAAGCACGAATATTGATGACATCTTCCTGACCATGGCATTTTTTGCCGACTCCAGGCTCCGTCGGTCTGCAATTGTCGTTGGCAAATTTGTTGGTATCGGTTCACTAACACTACTTAGCGCTATTGCTGCGGCAGGTTCATTTGTTGTCTCTCCGGAGTGGATCGCCCTGCTGGGCATTGTGCCGCTTGGCCTAGGCCTCCATGCACTCTGGAGCAATCGCCGCGCCGCCTTGGTACACGAAGATGATGATGGTATAGAGCAAGCACCCACTGCTTTTCTGGCTCAAGTTGGCGCCGTTGCCGGCGTTACTGCTGCCAATGGGGGTGACAACCTGGGCGTTTATGTGCCCGTTTTTGCCGAAGACTTCTCAGCGATTCCGGTCTTTATACTGGTCTTTGCCTTGATGACGGTGCTTTGGTGTGTGGCTGGGAACCTTCTCGTTAGTCATCCGCGCATCTCCGGGTCTATGCGACGCCTTTCTCGGCATCTGTTGCCCTATGTTCTGATCGTATTAGGTGTATGGATATTGAGTGGTGCTGTCGGTCTTTTAATGCCAGTATCGAAACTTACATCGATCGCCAATTAAGCACTGTTATCGTTTGAGTCTTTGATAGCCTCCTCGCCGATGTCAATGTCAAGCAAACGATCTAACTTGCCAACAACTGGGCGTCGCTCCCGACCGGTCAAGCTTATTTCCACCGATATTACACGTAGCCGTCATTTGACTGCTGACACTGTGTGGGTTGTAGATCGTGATGTGCATGTTCTGGACGGAGCTGAGCTGATCATCGAAGATGGCGCAACGATACTCATCCTTAATGGAGTTGTGACTAGCAGCAAGTTATGCCGTGCTGCGTTGATTTTTGATCCGGGCTCTAGGCTAACCGCAGCACGCTTCTCTGTTCGTGCCGGGAGTCCTCAGTACCGTATCTCGCGTACCTCCGATAATGGGGGCATCTGGTTCTTCGGTAGCTATGCTTCAGGCGCGAGTGATGGCATGCGCGTTTCAAAAAAAGTGGGTCAAACCCCATCCATCTTTCAGGCTGATTCAATTACGGCTTCTCACCTTGGCCGAAAGGATCCTGTAAGTGATTTCCCAGGTCTTCAGTCTGATATTGACGACGACATCGATGCTGTGAAGCTCATTGGTGTCGGTCCAAGTGAATGGCAGGTATCTCAGCTGCGAAGTCTGCATTCTGCCGACGACGGAGTTGATCTCACCAACAGCCACATTCGAATCAATCGCCTCGAGGTGCGTCAGCCCACTGAAGATGGAATCAATCTCAGTAGCAGCCGTATTGAGATTCGCCGGAGTCTTTTTCTGGATGTGCCCAAGACGTCCGTTACTGATCGCGACCTCTTCGACTTTGAAACAGATGATGGAGGTTCCTTTGCTGAGCTGCCGCGTGGTTGCTGGGTTCGACTCAATGGTGTATTTGGTGACCAACTAAATCTATCTTCTCAGGATATGCCTCCTCCCGTTGTCGCTGATGACAATGAATCCCCATACTTCTTTTCTGGTCAGCTCGTGGCGGACGCTATCGTTTACTCGATATCTCAAGACTGATCTCTCTGCGCAGCTCGACGTTGGCAATCTTCTCTTTTTTCTGATGAACCCAAGATTGGTTTTGCTCAGTTCATAGTTCTGCGTTCTATCCCATTCAGCCGCGTTGACCAGTGGCAGTCACTCATTTTGGTGCACGTCTTGCAGTCAGGCCTTGGGCAACTCCCAACCACTGTTAATTGCCGCAGCAGGTCCAGAAGAGATTCAGTTACAGAGGCTGCGATCCTTAGCTAGCTGGAGTGAAGTCTGTCACAATCGAGCATTTTCGGGCACGTAGGAACAACAAGGGAGCTGAACTGGCTGCATATGGCGCTCGCAGAGAAACACGGATTCAATGACCGACCACGCGCAGACAACCCCCTGCACGGCACCTCAGTGGCTATGTACACTCACACATCTGATCATCGAACAGAGCGAACCCGTCTCGATTGCCGGCATCGATCCGTCGGTAGCACAACTCGCCTTCGCACGGCAGTACCCTCTCCTGCAGAGCGTCGATTTTGTCAACGGCGACGCCATGGCCCTGCCGTTCCCACATCATGCGTTCGATCTCGCGGTCACGCCGGTGGTGATCTTCTTTGTGTCTAAACTGGCGAAGGCTTTAGCAGAAATGGTCCGTGTCGTTGCCCCCGGGTGGAACAATGGCCGCCTATGCCATGGGACATGGAGGATGGTGGCTTCCCCTATCAAATCGTGAATGAAACACTGGCCGCCGTCGGCAGGTCCGCTCCGACGCCGCCTATTGTCGGGTCCTCCCGCTTGGATGTGCTGGGGGATCTCTTGGCTACCGCAAGCTTGAGAGGCATCTAGAGCACAGCGATTGAGGTGGAACGCACCTTCGTTGACTTTGAAGATATATTGAACACCGTCATCGGGGCGCCGAGCGCTGGACAGACCCTGGCGGCCATGAACGAGGAGGAAGTCTCCCGATTCCGCGAAGTGCTGTGAGCCCGCCTGCAGCCCGCAGGCAGCGGCCTGATCACCCTGTCGGGGCGGGCCCATGCCATCAGGGGGACGGTGGCAGAGCGATGATGTGTTGGCTGAGGGATCGTTACCCGGGCAGCACCTACCCGGGAGCCTTATTTTTGGGGAGTAACGGCCTCTCCGTCTTTGCGCGTCAGCGTGGCTCAGGGCCGATGGCAACAACGATTGAACCGTCACAGATGCCTGTCCTGCACTTGCTATCAGCGGGCATGTCGACAGTTCCCAGAGGATTGAGAAAGGATGACCGCAGTGAGAGCTGAAGGATGAAGGGCTGGAGACCGATGCTGCTGCTGGTCCTGCTGGTCCTGCTGGCAGTGCCCATGCCCACCATGGCTGCTGGTGTGTGCTTCGCGTGGGTGTTCTCGATGGCTCTCCCCCCTGCTCTCAGCAGCAGGCCAGCGGTCAGTGGCAAGGACGAGCGCTGGATCTCTGGGAGCTGATCGCTCGCCGGGAAGAACTGCCTTATGTGCTGAGGGGTTACCAAAACCAAGGCAGCCTGCTGAACGCCACTGAGTCGGATCAGGTCGACATCGGCGTCGGCTACCTCACCGTTTCACCAGAGCGCGTGGGCCACTACCACTTCAGCCTGCCGTTTCAGGAGGAGGAGCTGGCCCTGTTGTTCCGACGGATCGCCTGGCGGGCGGCCGCAGGTTGCTTCAGGCCGTTCTCCATCCCCAGTTGCTAAGGGTGATGGCGGGTTATCTGTTGGTGATCGCGCTGATCAGCTGGCTGATCTGGCGTGATGAGCACCGTGGCGACGCGTTGGGATGGCTGCCATGCGATTGAAGTTGTCCGGCATGCCATGGGGCCAACACTGTCTTGTGTTCCAGGGCATAGCGGGCCCCCTTGATCCGTTTACGCAGGGCATGGAGGGCCTCGGCGGTGGGATCCTGCGTGCTCCAGCCGGGTTGCAGAAACAGATCAGCTGTGAACGGGGCATGCCATTCGTACAGCCAGGGCAGCAGCGGCAACTCGCCCAGGCTGGTGAAGCGTGGTTTGTGCTGCCATTTGTGCAACCGGGCCAGCAGCTTGAGATAGCGGGAATGGCACAGTCCTTCCACCAGGGCCTCAAAGGCTGGAGCCCGATCGCGGCCCAGGCGCTTCATCGCCCCTTCCATGCTGCGCTGCTCGCTTTGAGGCAGCCTCGGCAGCAACTGCTCCTCCAGCCTCAGCCGCAAGAGATCAAGATCGCGGCAGAGGCCGGTACGGCGAGCCACAGCCGCAATCCTGCCACTGTCCACCGACTCCGGCAGCTCAAGAGCAGGGCCGAACTGGCCCAGGGCCGTGCGCAACCGCCGCAGGCTCACCCGCAATTGGTGGAGGGGTTCCGGGTCGCGGTCAGCAAGCACCTCGGGTTGCAGCTTCCCCAGGCGTCGCGTTTGCCGCTGGATCAATTCCAGGGCGAAGGCGCCACTGGTGCTGAGCGGCTCGCCTGGGAGGTCGTCCGCCTGGACAATCGCCAATGCATGCAGAGATGCGGCCATGGCATGCCCCAAATGCGACCCTTAACTCAGGCTAGGTCCACCGGTGGCCGGTGTCCAACCCGAAAGCAGCGGAGCCAGGGTTGTATGGTTAAGGTTCTATCGTCTTGTCCAGATGAGCTACGCCTTCCCCCACTTCCATCCCAACCCCGGATGGAGCGCTCCTGAATCCACCGGCGCCAGCATTGCGCCGAGCGACAATCTCAACAGTTCCATCACCGATACGGTCGGCAAACATTGCATTCTCGAGCTCTACGACTGCGACTGCGCCAGGCTCGACGATGAAACTTTTCTCAGATCTGCCATCACCAACGCCGCAGTGCGTGCTGGTGCGACTCTGCTGCAACTGATCACCCATCACTTCCAGCCCCATGGGGTGACAGGCCTCGCCCTGCTTGCCGAGTCCCACATCTCGATCCACACCTGGCCTGAGTCCGGCTACGCCGCGGTGGATGTGTTCACCTGTGGTGATCACACCATGCCTGAAAGTGCCTGTCGGGTGCTGGCGGAAGAATTGCGGTCCCGACATCACAAGCTCAGCAGCTTTCGTCGATCCACGCCAAGTCAGCTTGCCGCTGCCGAGCGGGAGCCTGCCGGAATGGGTGGACTGTCCACATAAACTCTGTAAACACGGGGCCGTTGCATAAGCGACTCAAGGCTTAGCCATGTCCCTTCCGTATCCCACCCATTCTCACCTGAGGCAGATTTGCGGGTACCTGCATCACATTGCAGGCCCCCTCTCGTTTCATTGTTAAAGCTTCAGGCAGGATTACACTTGTCGCGAACAGAGTAGTTGGACAAACAAGATATCGACCTCCTTGTTAAGTTCAATCCCAAAGTCCTACAGGGAGGCCCATGACTTGCCATGCCAACTCCTCCTGGCCTGGCAAGTCAGTGGAACGCAAGCTTCCTCAC
The DNA here is from genome assembly GCA_943324725.2 of Bordetella parapertussis. Taxonomy (GTDB): domain Bacteria; phylum Cyanobacteriota; class Cyanobacteriia; order PCC-6307; family Cyanobiaceae; genus Cyanobium. The sequence goes on from CALPMR020000079.1 coordinate 9,911, forward strand.
GCTTGCGTCAGGATATTGCTGAATCCAGAAACATCATAGTGCCTGATTCGTTGACAAGACTCCAAGTGCTAGGCAGCTTGTTGTGATGCCGTTTTACACATGCAGACATGGCGGGAAGTCAAAGGGCAAGTTACCTGTCTACTCCGTATAATTTCTGGCAGGAGACAAAGCCTAATGTCATGCCAAGATAAACCGTATTGTACGTGTGACAACAGCAAATTCATGCTCCACTGAATTGGAGCGATGGTTCACTGGTATCAGCATGCGCCATGCCGCAACCCTTTTCGGTGGTAACCGACGATGAGGCTCCGCCGCAATCCTTGGCGGCACTGGCTCCCCGCTCTATCTGCCATCCGCGACTACAGGCTCGCCTGGCTTCGCCATGACCTCGTGGCCGGCCTCGCCTTGTCGGCTGTGATGCTACCCGTAGGAATTGCTTATGCGGTTGCCTCCGGTGTTCCGCCCAGCAGTGGCCTGTACGCCACGATCTTCGGATTGCTTGCCTATGCCCTGTTCGGTCCCAGCCGGATGCTGGTGTTGGGACCGGACTCCTCGCTCGTCGCCCTGATCCTCGGCATCGTGCTGCCCCTGTCTGCAGGTGATTCCCAGCGCGCCATGGCCTTGGCCGGAATGTTGGCCATCGTCTCCGGCAGCCTGTGCGTTCTTGCTGGAG
>CALPMR020000080.1 GCA_943324725.2 Bordetella parapertussis
CGGGGGTCAGGGCCGGGCCGGGGCAGGGCGGCGCGCTCACCCCAGGGCTGCAGGCAGGCTGGGGCTGAGCAGCTGGCTGAGCTGCTGGATCAGATGCAGCGGGGTGCCGATCAGGGCCAAGCCCGGCAGGGCCACCAGGGGGCCGATCACACTGCCGGCCAGCACTTCCAGCTTGGTATGGCCGAGGTTCTCCTTGAGCGGGTTCTCCCAAAGCGAGCCGCTGATTTCGTTCCCCCCCACCAGGCTGTTGACCCGGGCGGCGGTGCGACCGGCGGCGTAGCGCACGCCGCTGGCGTCGTAGAGCACCACGAAACACAGGGCCGCCGCCAGGGCGAAGAGGGGATCCTGAAAGCCCTGGCTCCAGCCGATGCCGGCGGCGGTGCCGGTCATCAGAGCCGAGTGGCTCGAAGGCATGCCGCCGGTTTCGAACAGCACGGCGGGGCGCCAGTGGCCATGGAGCGCCAGTTCCACGAACAACTTCGACACCTGGGCCAGCCCGCAGGCGGCCAACCCCCACCAGAGCACGGCGTTATCCAGCAGATCGCGCAGCATCAGCAGCAGGTGGCCCGAATCACTGGCAATGGCAGAGGTCATCGATCGCGGCTGGTGATGTAGTCGGCCAAGGCAAGCAGAGGGGCGGCCTTGGCCTGCCCCTCGCCGGTGCACCAGGGGGCCAGGGCCGCCTTGGCCTCGGCCACCAGGGCCTCGGCGCGGCGGCGCGATTCCTCCAGGCCCAGCAGCTTGGGATAGGTGGTCTTGTCGGCGGTCAGATCCTTGCCCGCCGTCTTGCCCAGCACCTCGCTGCTGGCGGTGACATCGAGGATGTCATCGATGATCTGGAAGGCCAGGCCGATGCCGCGGGCGTAGGTGCCCAGGGCCGTGAGCAGGGCCTCGGAGGCGCCGGCGATCTGGGCGCCGCTGATCACGCAGGCCCGCAGCAGGGCGCCAGTCTTGTGCAGATGGATGTACTCGAGCGTGTCGAGATCCACCGCCTTGCCCTCGCATTCGAGATCCACCACCTGGCCCCCCACCAGCCCCGGAGCGCCGGAGGCCAGGCTGAGCTCGCCGACGACGGCCAGCAACCGTTCAGCCGGCAGGCCGGGACTGCGCAGGGCGACCATTTCAAAGGCCCGGGTGAGCAGGGCATCGCCGGCCAGGATGGCGTTGGCCTCGCCGAAGACCTTGTGGTTGGTGGGGCGGCCGCGGCGCAGATCGTCGTTGTCCATGGCGGGCAGATCGTCATGGATCAGCGACATGGTGTGAATCATCTCCAGAGCCACCGCCGTGGGCAGGGCCAGGTCGCCATCGCCGCCGGCCAGCTCACAGGCCGCCAGACACAGGATCGGCCGCAGGCGCTTGCCGCCGGCCAGCAGCGAATAGCGCATCGCCTCCCGCAGGGACTCGGGCCGTTCCGGACCGAGGGAGCCATCGAGGGCGCTCTCCACCCGCAACCGGGCCGCCTCCAGATAGACGGCGAAATCGAAGGGTTTCTCCAGGGGCGAATCCTGGGCTGGGGCCGCGTCCTGGGCCGGATCCTGGGCCGTGCTCACCGACGCGGTCATGGGGGACTGAAGGCTCGGCGGCGATTCTCGCAGCCTGCCCCCCGAGAGCGATCGGCGGCTTAACAGGGCGGCGCAGCCCGGCCGGCGCTGCAGGCCACCCCGCGGCGCCCCGGCCCTGGCCACCTCAGCCCTGCGAAAGCAGCCAGAAAACCGGGAATTTCCAGAACCAATGGCGGAACGATCACGCCCTGGTCCGTGGCTCCGGAGGTCGCGGCCGGATGGATCGAGAACCTGTGGAGGCGGATCCTGTGGAGGGAGAGCGGAGCTCTGCTGGCCGTCCGGCCCCCTGGCCTGGGGTCGGCGGAATCCCGGACTCAGACCAGGCCTGGCCTGGCTCAGACCAGCAGATCTTCCAGCGGTGCCCCATCGACGCCGTGGCGGCGGCACCAGGCCAGCACCGTGTTGACGAGCAGCATGGCCACGGTCATCGGGCCGACGCCACCGGGCACCGGCGAGATGGCGCTGGCGATCGGCTCCACCTCCTCAAAGCGCACATCGCCGCAGAGGCCACCCTCCGGCCGGCGATGGATGCCCACATCCACCACCACCGCCCCCGGCGTCACGTGCTCGGCGCCGATCAGGCGCGGCCGGCCCGCCGCCACCACCAGCACCTCCGCCTGGCGCGTCAACGCCGCCAGATCAGCCGTGCGCGAGTGGGCGACGCTGACGGTGGCATTCGCCGCCTGCAGCATCAGGGCCATCGGCTGGCCCACCAGGATGCTGCGGCCCACGACCACGGCCCGCTTGCCGGCCAGCTCCACCCCCGCCGCCGCCAGCAGGGCCATCACTCCCGCCGGAGTGCAGCTGCGCGGACCCGTCTCCCCCTTGAGCAGGCGGCCCAGATTGAGGCTGTGCAGGCCATCGGCGTCCTTGTCGGGATCGATGGCCGCCAGCAGGGGGCCCTCCTCCAGGCCGCCCGGCAGGGGCAATTGCAGCAGGATGCCGTCCACCTGGGGATCGGCGTTCAGCCGCTGGATCTGCTCCAGCACCGCCGCAGCCGCGGTGTCGGCGTCCAGGTGGGCGCCGAGATTGCGGATGCCGACGCGGCTGCAGGCCTTCTCCTTGTTGGCCACGTAGACGCCACTGGCTGGGTCGTCGCCGACCCGCAGCACGGCCAGGCCCGGCGGGCGAGCCGCCAGCGGCAACCCCGCCGTGATCACGCCGATCAGGCGTTGCTCGATCACGGCCGCAAGGTGCCGTCCATCCAGCAGAGTGGCCATGTGATCAGAGATCGGGCTGTCCGGCACCAGCATGGCCCCTGGGAGAACCCTGCCGTCTTTGCCACCGCTAGCGTTTTCGTTCCTGTTCCGATCCATGGCCAACGGCCTCCGGCGGCTCCGATCCCTGTGGCGCAGCCTGTTGCGGCTGGAGCGACCCCGCCTGGCGATCGTGGCCTGGCGCACCGGCGGCATGGGGGCCGTGGTGCTGGCCTGCCTGCTGGTGGCCCTGCTGACCAGCTGGCCCTGGCTGGTGGAGCCCAGCCTGCGGCCCGGTCTGCCGGCCCCCTTCACCGTCCGGGCACCCAAGGACGCCACGGTGATGGACAGTGCGGCCCTGGAGCAGCGGCGCAGCCAGATGATGCCCCGCACCCAGGTGCAGGTGGTGGATGAACGGGCCAGCCGCCAACTGCAGAACGCCCTCGATCACAGCCTCACCCAGGTGCAGCAGCAACGGGCCAGCCAGCCAGCCCGTGTCGACCCGCTCAATCTCAGCGCCAGCGAGCGGCAATGGCTGCAGCACCTCAGCCCCAGCCAGCTGGTGGCCTGGGAGCGGGCCGTGCGCCAGGCCCAGCTGCGCATGCTCAGCCAGGGGGTGGTGGCCAACGTCGCTGATGAGCCTCTGCTCGAGGCCGCCGATCTGCAGCTGGAGGATCAAGCGGTGCCGGGGCGGAGCCTGGGCAGTCGCCTGATCGCCGCCAGCCTGGAGGGACGCACCAACCTGCGCAGTGACACCTTCCTCAGCCAGCGGCGCATTGAAGAACTGGTCAGCCAGCACGGTCTGCCGACGATCACCGTCCGCCAGGGCGATCTGATCACCCGCCAGGGCGAGCTGATCAGCTCCCAGGCCTTCGATGTGCTCGATTACTTCGGCCTGATCAACCGCCGCCCCCGCCCCCTGCCCTGGCTGGGCCACTTCAGCGAAGCCCTGGCCGCCTGCACCGTGATGCTGCTGGTGATGCGGCGCTGGCGGGCCAGCCTGGAGCCGCGCCAGGCCCTGCTGGCCCTGGCGATGCTGCTGACGGTGCAGGGCTTCAAGCTGGTGCTCGGTGTCCATGCCAGCCCGCTGGCCCTGCTCGTGCCACCCACGCTGCTGCTGGCCCAGGGGCTGGGCACGGTGGCGGGACTGGCCTGGCTGGCGGTGGCCAGCCTGATCTGGCCCTATCCCCTCGATGGGCTGCTCGAATGCCGCCTGGCGGTCGCCGCCCTGGTGGCGGTGCTGGCGGCCCTGCTGGCCGGACGCCAGCGCAACCGGGCCCAGCTGCTGCAGCTGGCGGTGCTGCTGCCCCTGGGGGCCATGCTCAGCCAACTGCTGGTGATCCAGCTGAGCAGCTGGATCGGCCGGGGCAGCGGCGCTCCAGGCCACTGGCCCCGGGGCAATGATCTGTTCAGCGAAGCCCTGATCGTGGGGGGCCTGTTGATGGCCGGCCTGATCCTGGCGCCCCTGGTGGAGAGCTTCTTCGGCCTGCTCACCCGCGCCAGGCTGATGGAACTGGCCGATCTGGAGAGGCCCCTGCTGCGACGTCTCTCCACCGAGGCACCGGGCACCTTCGAGCACACCCTGATGATCTGCGGCCTGGCGGAGGAGGGGGCCCGGGCCATCCAGGCCGATGTCGATCTGATCCGCACCGGGGCGCTATACCACGATGTCGGCAAGCTGCACGGTCCCCAGTGGTTCATCGAGAACCAGGATGAAAGTCTCGGCAATCCCCACGACCGCCTCGACGATCCGCTCGCCAGCGCCGCCATTTTGCAGGCCCATGTCGACGAGGGTCTGAAGCTGGCCCGGCGCTACCGGCTGCCCCGGCCGCTGGCCGACTTCATCCCCGAGCATCAGGGCATGCTGAAGATGGGCTACTTCCTGCATCAGGCCCGCGAACGGGATCCCGCCATCCCGGAGCAACGCTTCCGCTACCGCGGGCCGATCCCCCGCAGCCGCGAAACGGCGATTCTGATGCTGGCCGACGGCTGCGAGGCCGCCCTGCGCTCGCTGCCGCCGGGCACCACCGAGGAGCAGGCCCGGACCATGGTGCGGCGCATCGTCGAGGCCCGCCAGAGCGATGGCCAACTGGCCGGCAGCGGCATCGGCAGGGCCGAACTGGAACTGGTGATCCGGGCCTTCGTGCGGGTATGGAAGCGCATGCGCCATCGCCGCATCCCCTACCCGATGCCGGCCCGCAAGGCGTTCAGCGCCTGAGGGGGCCGCTTCAGAAACCGCGCCAGAGCTTGGCTCCTTCACTGGCCCGCATCGAGCTGATCTTGCGTTCCAGCACCGTGATCGCCGGCACCAGGGTGATGGCGTTGGCGACGATCAGGGGGCCGTCGTGGGTGATCAGGCCGTAGAGCCCCCAGAGGGTGATGCCCAGGGTGAACAGCACGTACATCGGCAGGGAGATGCCGCTGGTGTCCCGGCTGCGCACGGTCTTGATCGCCTGGGGAAAGAAGCTCAAGGTGGTGAGCGTGGCCGCTCCGTAGCCCAGCAAGGTCACGGGCAGCGGATGGGCCATTGGAGGGGGGCGGCGACAGCGGCATCGGTAATCTGCCTTCCAATGGGTCGATCCCACAACCCGGACCGGCTCCCTTGCGGGCGCTGACCCCAGTCTCCCTGTCACCGAGCAGCATGAGCAGCGAATCCAAAGCCTCCATAACCCAGAGCTTTGCCGAGCTGCAGGCCCAGTTGCGGCCCGAATGGGGCCGCGAACATGACGGCAACGGCGTCGATTTTGACCTGTTGATGCTGCCCTCGCTGTCGGTCGACCGGGCCCAGCTCGAGCTGGTCACCGGAGCCCACAACTACGAGGAGCGGCAGCTCTTCTCCCTGATCCGGCTGCGGGATCCCGGCGTGCGGATGATCTACGTCACCAGCAAGCTGCTGCCCGATCTGGTCGTGGATGCGGTGCTGGAGCTGCTGCCCGGTATGCCCGCCTCCCATGCCCGCAAGCGGCTGCACCTGTTTGACACCGACGATGCCTCCAGCCGGCCGCTGACCGAAAAGCTGCTGGAGCGCCCCGCCCTGCTGGCCCGCATCAAGGAGCTGCTCAGGCCTGGCCGCAGCTTCATCGCCTGCTACGTGGTCACCGAGCTGGAAAAGCGCCTCTCCGAGCTGCTGCAGGTGCCGCTGCTGGGCACTGATCCGGCTCTGGGCTACTGGGGCAGCAAGGCGGGCAGCCGCGAGCTGTTCGCCCGCTGCGGCGTACCCCATCCGCCCGGCAGCGGCCTGGTGCATGACCTCGACGGCCTGGCGGAGGTGACGGCGGAGCTGTGGGAGGCCCATCCGGATCTGCAACGCTGCGTCGTCAAGCTCAACCAGGGCTTCAGCGGCGAGGGCAACGCGCCGCTGGAGCTCGAGCCCCTGGCCCTGGCCGAACGCAGCCCGGCCGAACGCCGCCGGCTGTTGCGCCAGGCGCTGGAAAGCCTGCCGATGCCGCCGCCCCAGTGGCGGCAACTGCTGGCCGAGCAGGGAGCCCTGGTGGAGGCTTGGCTGCTGGGGGGCGACGAGCTCAGCTCCCCCAGCGTCCAGGGCACGATCCACCCCGGCGGTGACGTCGAGGTGCTCTCCACCCACGAGCAGATCCTCGGCGGAGCCAGCGGCCAGACCTACCTGGGCTGCCGCTTCCCGGCCGAAGAGCCCTACCGGCTTGAGCTGATGCGCCATGGCCGCGCGGTCGGCGAGGCCCTGGCCGCCGAGGGAGCACTGGAGCGCTATGCCGTCGATTTCATTGCCCGTCGCTTCGGCGATCACTGGGATGTGCAGGCGATCGAGGTGAACCTGCGCCAGGGGGGAACCACCCACCCCTTCATGGCCCTGCGGGCGATCACCAACGGCGATCTCGACCCGCTCAGCGGCCGGTTCCTCTCCCCCAGCGGCCAGCCGCTGCACTACGTCGCCACCGACAACCTCTGCGATCCACGCCTGCGGGGCCTGCTGCCCCTCGACCTGGTGGACATCGTGGCGGAGGCCGGGCTGCACTACGACCCGGCCCGACTGCGGGGCAGTGTCTTCCATCTGCTCGGCTGCCTGTCGGAGTTCGGCAAACTGGGCATGACCTGCCTGGGGGACAGCGCCGTCACGGCCCAGGCCGTCTACGACGAAACCCGGCTGGCCCTGCTGGCGGGCGGAGCGGCCCGTTCCCTTTCGGCCGAGCGCTGAGCGCTCGGCGCTGAACGCTCGGAGCCTTGGCGAGGCCGTGGCGGCCAAGGCCCGGCCGTGGTCAGAGGCGGAGCGTGGCAGCAGAATCCTGGCAACGTGATTTTGGCCCCGGCAGCGCAACATGGCCCCCTCCCACCCACGCAACGGAGCCCCGGATCGCGACAGCAACGGCGGCGAAGGCAGCCGAGGCCAACGCCGAGCGGGCGGCCAGCCCCAGTGGCTGGCCTGGGTGCAGCTCAGCATCAGCACCATGCTGGTGGTGCTGTTTCTGGTGGTGCTCACCAAGGTGCGGGAGCAGGCCACCAGCATCGGCGAGCTGGAGCAGAAGCTCAGCACGATCGAGAATTCGCGCTCCCAGGACCGCACCACAGCGATGGAACAACAGCTGGAGTCGATGATCCAGCGGTTGCAATCGGTCGAAAAGCTCAGCGATCAACTGCGCAATGTCGATCGTCAGCAGCAGGCCCTCAAACAAGATCTTCAGCAACTGCGCAGCATCCCGAGGCCCACGTTTGAAGCCCCCGGCGAGTCGCCCAGTCCAATGCCGACACCCCTGGCTCCCAACCCCTCTCGCCCCTCCACCCTGCCGGGATCACCGAGACCGAGCGCCACCCTGCTGCGCCCGCCAACGGGCAATTTCTGACCATCGCCGATCGGATCCGGCGGACCGGATCCAGGCCAAGCCAGCAGGGGCTACCCCTTGACCGCATCCCCTGTGGCACTGGGCAGGATGTAACGCTGCAGCAGCACGAACAACACCAACACCGGCAGAATCGAGACCACCGATCCCGCCGCCACCAGACGCCAGTCCAGGGAAAAACTGCTGGACAGTTGCTGCAGACCCAGCGGCAAGGTGTACAGCGATGGATCGTCAAGAATGATCAGGGGCCAGAGGAAATCACTCCAGGTGCCGATGAACACGAACATCGCCAGGGTGATCAGATCAGCCCGGGCGGCAGGAATCATCACGTTCCACCAGGCGCCGATCGGCGTGCAGCCATCGATGCGAGCCGCCTCCTCCAGTTCCACCGGCACGCCGAGAAAGCTCTGGCGCAGCAGAAAGATGCCGAAGGCAGTGGCCGCCTGGGGCAGGATCAATGCCCAGAGTGTGTTGCGCAGACCCAGCTGCACCATCAGCAGATAGAGCGGAATCATCACCACCTGAAAGGGAATCAGGATCGTCGCCACCACCAGGGCCAGCACCAGGCCCCGTCCCCGAAACCGCAGCCGCGCCAACGGATAGGCCGCCAGGGAGCAGAACAGCAGGTTGGCGAGCACCGCCAGGGTGCTGACGATGGTGCTGTTGAGCAGGTAGGTGGCCATCGGATTGGCCGCGAACAGCTGGCGGTAGGCCGCCAGGCTGGGCTGGGCTGGCAGCAGGGCCGGCGGACTGGTGAAGATGTTCTCGCCAGGGCCCTTCAGCGAGGTGCTCACCAGCCACAGCAACGGCAGCAGCATCAACAGAGCCGTCAGCAACAGGGCCACCAACTGCAGGGCCGTGGCGGCAAGGGAGCGCTGGGGACCGCTGGCGGGGAGGGACATGGCGCGCTGGATCGGCTTCCCGAAGCGATCCGAAGGCTAGCTGTGCAGCCCCACCGGCCGGTTCAGCGCCGCCATGTCCCGGCTCAATCCCCTGGCATGGCGAGCCCACGACGGCGTGAGAGGGTGGGAGTCACCACAATTCGATTGACATACCCGATGGCCATCGCGCCTGAAACCCTGCTGGAAGCCTTGCAGTGGCGCTACGCCACCAAGCAGTTTGACCCCGAACAGACCATCCCCGCCCAGCTCTGGTCGACGCTGGAGCAGGCCCTGGTGCTGACACCGTCCTCCTACGGGCTGCAACCCTGGAAGTTCCTGGTGGTCCAGGATCCGGCCCTGCGCCAGGAACTGCGTCCCCACTCCTGGAATCAGTCCCAGATCACCGATTGCTCCCATCTGGTCGTGCTGCTGAGCCAGCGCAGCATCGAAGCCGCCGACGCCGACCGACTGATTGAGGCCACCGCCGCAGCGAGAGCCGTGGAAGCCAGCAGCCTGGACGGTTATCGCAAGATGATCCAGATCGACCTGATTGATGGACCACGCCGCCAGATCATCGAGCGCTGGTCCTCCAACCAGGTTTATATCGCCCTTGGCAATCTGATGAGCGCTGCGGCCCTGCTCTCGATCGACACCTGCGCGATTGAAGGCTTCTCCCCGCCGGACTACGACCGGATTCTGCAACTCGAAACCGGCGACTATCGCGCCTGCGTTGTCTGCGCCCTCGGTTATCGCAGCGCTGACGACAACTATGCCTCGTTGGCCAAGGTGCGCTACCCGGCATCAGAGCTGATTTCTTATCGTTGAGCCAGGCCATCGAAAGCCTGAACCAAGCCCAGGGACTGCAGCCACAGGGCGAGACCTTCGATCACAACCATGCCCGGGGGGCCTTGCTGGCCAACGCACGCACGCAGGACTGGGCCCGGAACTCAGGAGCATCCTGCCGATGACTGCCATGTCGTCGTCAATCGATCAAGGCCATAACCAGAAAGGATGCCATGCATAATCTTCAATTGATAAACGTCCTGGGCTGAAGCTTCTGCCTGAATAGCTGCCTGAATTCTGGCTGCCGTCCATTCCCCGGCGGGCAAGCTGAGGGCATAGGCATTGCGCCTGCAGGCCAAGTCATAGCTGCCATCATGGGCAGCGGCTGAAATCACAATCGGCAGCGGCCGCCGTCCTGTCGCCGTCACCATCGCCTCGCCCAGAATGTCGTGAACCGATGCGGACGAGACAAGAGCGGCAACAATCACAGCCATGGAAGCAAAGGCAATCCAGAGACTCTGTCCGGCCAGCCAAGCCATGATGTTGCTCGGCAGAGCAGCAGCCAGCAGAAAAGACAGGCCCAGCAACAACAGCACCGTGGGGGCGACCTCATGGCGTTGGTGGTGGACCATTTGCATACCAAAAGCAGAGGCCAGGCAAAAGCGGATCGCCACCGCTACCAACAGGGCCGATAGGCCACAACAGAGCAAAGCCTGCCGCTGCAGGCGAGATCCCGGCAACGCTGAATTCGAGAACCTGAGCTGGGAAAGCAGCAGCAAAGCCAACAGCAGAACAATGGGTGCTATGAACAGAACGTGATGAGCGAATAAGTTCGCCGCGCGCACCCATGGCCACTGAAGGGCGAGGAGAAGCTTGCCAAACAGCAGCGGATTACCGCTGGCCGCATCCTGCTGATGTCGCTTCAGCAAAGCGGGCAGCGAGACCAGAACCAAGCCAGCAAATGGCAGCAGGACCGAAGCCAAAAGCGGAAAATAGTTTCGTGGTACCGAGGCTCCAGGAGACTTTTGATCGAACAGATAAACCAGAAGGAGGGTGGTGCCCGGCATCAAGATGACTCCGAATATGCCAACTTCCCAGAACAGACCGCCAAAGAAAGACTGCAGTACAGCGACCGAAAAGCAAAGACGCTCTCGGGTAACGACCCAAAGATACAAGATGCATAGGGTACTAATCCAGGCTGCGAGCGTTGGCAGATAAGCAGCCGAACCTGCTCCCCAGAACAGCACCTCCCTGGTTTGAAGATGATGCGTCAGGGCTACCGCCATGAACACACAGGCGATCGAGAGTGCCAGTGACAGATAACCGAGCTGGCGGCAGCGCTTCA
>CALPMR020000081.1 GCA_943324725.2 Bordetella parapertussis
ACGCCACCACCGATCTGGCGGCGATTCGTTATCGCTTCGCGGCGCCTCCCGCAGGCGATGGCGCCGGCTGGGTGATCTATGTGACCGATGCCGGCCAGGCCAATCACTTCGCTGGCGTGTTCCAGGTGGCCCGCCGCGCCGGCTGGATTCCTGAGGGCGCCCGGGTGGAGCATGTGCCCTTCGGATTGGTGCAGGGCGACGACGGCAAGAAGCTGAAAACCCGCTCCGGCGACACGGTGCGGCTCAAGGATCTGCTTGATGAGGCGGTCGAGCGCTGCGAGGCCGATCTGCGCCGGCGCCTGGCGGAGGAAGACCGCCAGGAAGACGACAGCTTCGTGAGCCAGGTGGCGGCCACCGTGGGACTGGCGGCGGTGAAGTACGCCGATCTCAGCACCAATCGCCTCACCAATTATCAGTTCAGCTTTGATCGCATGCTGGCGCTGCAGGGCAACACGGCCCCCTATCTGCTCTATGCAGTCGTGCGCATCGCCGGCATCGCCCGCAAGGGCGGCGATCTGGGAGGCGGCGCAGCGGCGGCCTTCCCCGAGCGCCTGCAGTTCAGCGAGCCGCAGGAGTGGGCCCTGGTGCGGGAGCTGCTGAAGCTGGACATGGTGATCGCCGAAGTGGAGCAGGAGCTGCTGCCCAATCGGCTCTGCAGCTATCTGTTTGAGCTCAGCCAGGTGTTCAACCGCTTCTACGACCAGGTGCCGGTGCTCAAGGCCGAACCGGCCGCCCGCGCCTCCCGCCTCGCCCTCTGCCGCCTCAGCGCCGACACGCTCAAGCTGGGGCTGGGGTTGCTGGGCATTGCCACGCTCGAGCGGATGTGAGGGGGCGCACTCCCCAACCGTCGCCCTGCCCAACTCCGGACAGGGCGGTGGTGGGGTGGATGTTTAGCCTGGATCGATCCGTTCTGCCGGCTTGGCCGTGACTGCTGCACTCCATGGGCACGACGTCGACAGCTGGCTGGAACCGCAGGGGGCGGCCCTGCACGACCACGACACCCGCAGCGACCGGAGTGACCTGACCTGGTGACGAGTCCCGATTCCGCTGCAGCCCATACCGCCTCCGGCCAGGGTGCTCTGCCGCCGCCGGCCCGCCTGGAAGTCGAACACCTCCAGTCCTACAGCGCCCCGCTGGAGGGGCGGCGCGGCCTGCTGCGGCTGGATTTCAACGAGAACACGGTGGGACCGAGCCCCAAGGTGGTGGCGGCGATCCGGGCCATCCCGGCCGATCACTACGCCATCTATCCCGAATACGACGGACTGCGGCAGGCGGTGGTGGCCTCCCTGGAGGCCTGCGCTGGCGCTGTGGTGTCGAGGCAGGGCGCCGGGACTGGGGGCGGCGCGGCAGTGGGCACCGGGACAGTGGCATTCCCAGGCCTCACCTCGGATCATGTCGGCCTGTTCAACGGCGTCGATGCCGCCATCCATGCGGTGTTTCACGCCTATGGCGATCGCGGTGATCAGCTGCTCACCACCAGCCCCAGCTTCGGCTACTACAGCCCCTGCGCCCTGATGCAGGGCATGACGATTGAGGCGATCCCGTACCACCTGCCCGATTTCGGCTTCCCGCTGCAGGAGATTCACGCCGCCCTGGCGGCGCCGCAGCCGCCGAAGCTGCTGCTGCTCTGCAATCCCAACAACCCCACCGGCACTCGCCTGGCGGCCGAGGCGGTGCTGGCCCTGGCCGCCGCGGCGCCGCGGACGCTGGTGGTGGTGGATGAGCTCTATGAAGCCTTCACCGGCGACAGCGTGCTGCCGGTGCTGGCCGCGCGCGCCAGGGCTGCCGCCGCCCAGGCCCCAGCCGTTGGCGCTGTCATCGGTGAGATCCAGCTCCCCGAACCCGCCGATCCCTTCGCCGCCTTCCCCAATCTGCTGGTGCTGCGCTCCCTGGCCAAGACGGCGGGCTTGGCGGGGCTGCGCATCGGCTTTGCGATCGGATCGCCGGCGCTGGTCGATCGGGTCAGCCGGGTCACCGGCCCCTATGACATCAACAGCTTCGCCGTCACCGCCGCCTTCGCCGCCCTCGCCGATCAGGCCTATGTGGAGGCCTATGTGGCCGAGGTGGCCCAGGCCCGCGACTGGTTGGTGGCCCAGCTGCTGGCTGCCGGGGTGCGCCATCACGCCGCCGGCGGTAACTACCTGTTGCTCTGGCCCAGGGCCGAGGCGGCAGGGGTGGAGGCGCGTCTGCGCCAGGCCGGCATCCTGGTGCGCTCGATGGCCGGCAAGCCGCTGATCGATGGCAGCCTGCGGGTGAGCCTCGGCACCCGGGAGCAGATGCAGCGGTTCTGGGCGGCCTATGCCGCCATCGAGGCCCTGCAGCTTGCCTGAGCCCGAGCGGACCGCACGCTTCCGGCTGCTGAGCTGGGGCGGCTGGCCTCGGGGCCTTCGCGGCCATCGGTTTCGATGCAATCAGCTTTGCGGCAATTGGTGCCGCCGTTCAGCGCAGCACCTCAATCACCGTCTGCTCAGCCAGGGGTGCACTCAGGCTGATGGAGTTGCCGCTGCGCACCACCTTGGCGGGGGCCATCGCCTTCAGGAAGGGCTCGATCGAACCCACATCGCAGCTGGCGGAGGGGGCGGCGTTGCGATATTGCACCGGAATCACCCGCCGCGGCTGCAGCTCGCGCACCACGGCGGCAGCCTCCTGACCGCTGTAGACCTTGGCGCCTCCACCCACACCGATGATCAGCACATCGGGGCGACCCAGCAGCACCCGGTCCTCCGGCTTGAGCGTGGCGGTGGTGCCGCCCAGATGGGCGAACTCGAGGCCCCCCTGGCTCCAGCGCCAGAGGGTGGAGAGGCCGAAGCGTTTGCCTCCGACTCGGTCGTGGGGGGCGGCGATGCCCTCGATCTTGAGGCCCGCCACCCGGTAGGAGCCCGGTTTCACCAGCAGCCTGCCTCTGGCCACGGCGGCGCCCTCATCCTTGAGCTGGCTGCTGGCCAGGATCACATCGGCGGCGATGCGCGGCTCCATCAGCCCGGCGGCGCAGCCCACCGCCTGGAAGGGATTGAGCAGCACGGTGGCGCCACCGCCACGCACGACGATGGCGCTGTGGCCGTAGCTGCTGATCGTGACGCCACCGCCACCGCTACCGGCCCAGGCGGCTGGGGCTGCAGACAGGGCCAGGGCTCCGCTGATCAGGGCGCCATTAAAGAGGGCGCCGCAGATCAGGGCGCCACGTTTGAAACTGCCGTTCACCCGCCCGCCTTGCACCGGGTCTGTCATCTGCCTGGGGCGCTCGGGGCGATCCCAGCCGGGCAGGCCCAGGCTGTTGGGGTGGTCAGCTGCGCTGCTGGTTTGTTGGTCAGCTGCGCTGCTGGTTTGTTGGTCAGCTGCGCTGACGCAGGCGGGAGGTGTGGCCATGGCGTCGGAGCGAACCAGGATGGGTCTGTTGGCGAGAAGTTAGCAGTGGCCGCCTGAAAGCCCGTGCGGCAGCGGCTGGCGGAAGCTCAGCCTTGGTTGGCTGGAGCTGCCAGAACGGCGCGCTGGGCGGTGGCTTCGCGCAGGAAATTGGCCAGCAGGGCATGGCCGCTCTGGGTGAGCACACTTTCGGGGTGGAACTGCACCCCCTGCAGATGGGGATAGTCCCGGTGGCGCAGGCCCATGATCGTGCCGTCCTCCAGCCAGGCCGTGATCTCCAGGCAAGCGGGCAGGCTCTCGCGCTCGGCGATCAGGCTGTGGTAGCGGGTGGCGGTGAGCGGCTCCGGCAAGCCGGCGAACACCCCCTGGCCGCCGTGATGCACCGGCGACGTCTTGCCGTGCATCAGCTGCCGGGCCCGCACCACCTTGCCGCCGAACACCTGGGCCAGGCACTGGTGCCCGAGGCACACCCCCAGGATCGGCACGCTGGGGCCCAGTTGGCGCAGCACCTCCAGGCATACTCCCGCCTGGCTGGGATCGCCGGGACCGGGGGAGATCAGGATCGCCGCCGGCTCGAGGGCACGGATCTGCTCGACGCTGAGGGCATCGTTGCGCTCCACCCGCAACTCTGCGGCCAGCGGATGCTGGGCCGCCAATTCGCCCAGATACTGCACCAGATTGAAGGTGAAGCTGTCGTAGTTGTCGAGAACCAGAAGCATCGGCGAGGGCGAGACCGGCGGGCCGTCAGGGCTCGGAGCCTAGAGGCCCAGGCGCTGCAGCAGCGGTGGGATCAGCAGCAACAGGGCGATCATCATCGATGAGAGGGCGGCCACCAGCACCGCCGCCGCCGCGCAGTCCTTGGCGATGCGCGCCAAGGGGTGGAACTGGCGCCCGATCGCCAGATCCACCACGGCTTCGGTGGCGGTGTTGAGCAGTTCCAGCACCAGCACCGCCGCCACGGTCAGCACCAGCACCGCCAGGCGGTCGGGGCTGAGCTCCAGCCATACACCCAGGCCGAAGACCACCAGGCCAGTGAACACGTGGATGCGGAAGTTGCGCTGGCTGGCGAAGCCGTAGGCCAGCCCCTGGGCGGCGTAGCGAAAGCTGGCGGGCAGGTCGCCGGACATTTTCCAGGCCCCCACCCGCATCCGCCGGCCGCGGCGGTGGACCTCCTGGCTGATGTCCCGCAAGGGGGGGGGCTGATTTTCGGATGCGAGCATCGGCACTCTGCGGCAGCGCCTGAGAAAGGCACCCTACCGCCAGTCCCCGGATCGGAACCCCCCCCCACCGAACCTTTTCAGGCCAGCAGGCGCTCCTGGCGTGCCAGCATCCGCTCGAGGCTGGCCTGATCGGGATGGTCCCAGCCCAGCAGATGCAGCAGGCCGTGGCTGGCCAGGAACAGCAGTTCGCGCTCCAGCGGCTGGCCCTGGTCGAGGGCCTGGCGGGCAGCGGTTTCCAGCGAGATCACGATGTCACCGAGCTCCAGGGGTTCGGCTCCATCGCCCTCCCTGGCTCCGGCGGGCATCGGCGGTGCGTCGTCCTGGGCGGCAAAGGCGAGCACGTCCGTGGCACCGGGCTTGTGGCGCCAGGCCTGGTTGAGCTCGGCGATGGCGGCATCGCCGCTGATCTCCAATCCCAGGCTGTAGGCGGGGGCACGCAGGGGCGGCGGCAGTTCGGCCTCCAGTTGGCCCAGCCAGCTCTGCAGCCGCTCCTGCCAGTGCCGTTCAGCCAGGGACTGATCGGCCCAGGGTCCCGCCTGGTGCAGCAGAGCCGGATCCAGATTCTCCTCCAGGCCGAAGGCCAGGTCCAGCTCCGGGGTGGTGTCCGACTCGACAACGGCTCTGGTCATTGGGGCAGGCTGGGGCGGCCCAGCCAGGCGATCAGCACCAGGAAGCCCGTCAGCCCCAGGGCGGTGAGGCCGAAGTGGAACAGGCTCTGGCGGCCCTTGCGCACCATGTTGCGCATGGCGAGCTTGATGAAACTGGCCGGAGCTGCCTTGGCCTCGCCACCGGAGCCCCCCCCGGCGAGGGTTGACGGCTGGCCGGAGGGCTCGCTGGGGCTGGTGGAAGACGGGCTCATCGTTGGGGGGCTGCCCTGGCGGTGCTCGGCTGGGACGTGGCCACGATGCTGGCATCCGGCCCGGCGGATCGCGGGCCGGATGCTCAGGGCCGCTGCCGACCTCAGGTGTCGCTCTCCGCTCCCACCTCCACCCCCTGATGCAGCAGAGACTGGATGAAGGGATCGAGATCGCCGTCCATGACGCCCTGCACGTCGGTGGTTTCCTGCTGGGTGCGCAGGTCCTTGACCATCTGGTAGGGATGGAAGACGTAGTTGCGGATCTGGTTGCCCCAGGCCGCTTCGACGATGTCGCCGCGGATGTCGGCGATCTCGGAGGCCCGTTGCTCCTGGGCGATCACCAGCAGTTTGGCCATCAGCAGCGCCATCGCCTTTTCCTTGTTCTGCAGCTGGGAGCGCTCCTGGGTGCAGCGCACCGCCAGGCCGGTGGGGACGTGGAGGATGCGCACGGCCGTCTCCACCTTGTTGACGTTCTGGCCGCCGGCGCCGCCGGAGCGGGAGGTCGTCACCTCCAGATCTTTCTCCGGGATGTCGAGCTTGACCTCCTCATCCAGCTTGGGCATCACCTCCACGCCGGCGAAGCTGGTCTGGCGCTTGTCATTGGCGTTGAAGGGGGAGATGCGCACCAGCCGATGGGTTCCCTTCTCGTTGCGCAGGTAGCCGTAGGCGTAGCGGCCATCGATCTCGATCGTGCAGCTCTTGATGCCCGCTTCTTCCCCTTCGGAGAGCTCATCGATGCTCACCTTCATGCCGTGATCTTCGGCCCAGCGGGTGTACATCCGCATCAGCATCAGCGCCCAGTCCTGGGCGTCGGTGCCGCCGGCGCCGGCGTTGATCGAGATCACCGCCCCCTCCTTGTCATACGGGCCACTGAGCAGACGCTCCAGTTCCCAGCGGTCCAGCTCCGCCTTCAGGGTCTGCAGGCCGGTGTTGGCTTCGGCGAGCAGGTCGTCGTCGGCTTCCAGCTCGTAGAGCTCCAGGGTGGCGCGGCCGTCTTCGATCCAGCTCTGCCAGCGCCGCAGCTGTTCGAGCTGGGCCTTCACCTCATCCAGTTGGCGCATCCTGGCCTGGGCCTGCTTCTGGTCGTCCCAGAAGTCCGGTTGGGAGGCCAGTTGCTCCAGGTCCTGTTGGCGGGCGTTGAGGGCCGGTACGTCAAAGGCAGTCCTGGGCATGGCCCAGGCGGTCGGTGAGCTCGGAGAGGTCGCGCTTGAAATCGGTGAGGTCGAGCACGTTGGGCAACAGTGTGATGACGGAGCTTATCGCCGCCAGCTCTGCCCCCGGAGCCGGCCTCTTAGGATCGGGCGACAACATCAATGTCGTAGGGCAAGGCCACGTCGAGCATTGTTCACTCTCAAGACATGAAAGATTCCCAGAAGGCCAAGGTTGATGTCTATACATCCCGGTTCTCTCCCGAGTGCATGAAGGTCAAGGCCCTGCTGGATCGCAAAGAAGTCACCTATAACGAGTTTTTTGTTGATCGCGATGAGCAGAGCCGCACGGTGATGCTCAAGCGCACCGGCGGGCGCACCAGTGTTCCCCAGATCTTCATCAACGGTCGCCCGGTCGGTGGCTTTGAAGAACTGGATGCCCTGGAGGACGGTGGCCAGCTGGATCTGCTGCTGTCCCAGTCCCCGCCTCGCCCCAGGGATCAACGGGCCGCCCCAGGTGGGCCCCACGAGATGCCCCGCCCCCGCACCAGCAGCTGATCGCGCCGTCGGGCCGTGCGGCCCGCTCGCTCCGCTTGGCTTCAGTCCTTCTGCCCGTTGTCTGTGTCCGCTTCCCAGCTGTTCGTGATCGATCCGATCGCGCGCCTCAATCCCGCCAAGGATTCCAGCGTGGCGTTGATGCAGGCCGTTCAGCGGGCCGGTCAGGCGGTGTGGGTGTGCACTCCCGCCGATCTCTCGGCCGTGGCGCCCCTGACTGGCCAGGGCTCTGGCGGCCACGGCACCTGGGCCCTGGCCCAGCCCCTGCATCTCGCTGCCATCGAGCTCGTGGCCGGCAGCTGGCAGGTGCCCAGTCCCTGGTTCGAGCTGGGGGCGGCCACGCCACTGCCGCTGGAGCAGTTCCAGGTGGTCTGGATGCGCAAGGATCCGCCGGTGGATGAGGCCTATCTTTATGCCACCCATTTGCTGGACATCGCCGAGCGCCGCGGGGTGCGGGTGCTCAATCGACCCTCCTCGCTGCGGGCCTGGAACGAGAAGCTCAGTTCCCTGCGCTTCAGCCATCTGATGGCCGCCTCGATGGTGAGCAGCCGGGTGGAGCAGCTGGCCGGCTTCGCCCGGGAGCATGGCGAGGTGGTGCTCAAGCCGCTGGGTGGTCGGGCTGGCCAGGGGGTGGTGTTCGCCTCGGCCGCGACGCCCGGCCTGCGCGCCCTGCTGGAGCTGGTCACCGCCCAGCAGCAGCTGCCGGTGATGGTGCAGGCCTTCCTGCCGGGGGTGAGCGCCGGTGACAAGCGCATCCTGCTGGTGGATGGCGAACCGCTGGGCGCCGTCAACCGGGTACCCAGCGGCGAGGAGTTTCGCAGCAATCTGGCGGTGGGGGGCATGCCGGAAGCCACCGATCTCAGCGAGGCAGAGCGCCGGATCTGCGCCGAACTGGCGCCGGCGCTGCGGGCGGAGGGCCTGTTCTTCGTCGGCATCGACGTGATCGACGGTCGTCTCAGCGAGATCAACGTCACCAGCCCCACCGGCGTGCGCGAGGTGGAGCGACTGGGTGGCATTCCGCTGGCGGATCTGACGATCGAGCGGCTGCTGGGGTGAGGTGGTCGTGCTGAAGCGGCGCGCTGAGCTGTGGCTGGCCAGCCTGAAGCGCTTTGGCCCGCCATGGGGCCTGGCTGTCCTTCTGGCCCTCGCGGCGGCTTCCTACCACGATCTGCCGATCTACCCCGATGAGGTGACCTTTCGTCTGATCGCAGGTCGCTGGTTTGAGGAGGGTGCTGCAGTCGCCACCCCCCATCCCCTCTGCCACCCCCAGTCCGTTCCCCTGCCGCTGATCTTCTGGCCGGCCTCGATGGGGGTGTCGGCCGTGTACGGGTTGATCGAACGCTTTTCGCTTGAGCGCTGCCTGTTCGCACCGCTGCTGGCGGCGATGTTCTTCATGCTCTCGCGGCTGATGGCCCGAGTGTCGGGCCGGTGGCTGGTGGCTGCGGTGCCGGCTGTGATCGTGACGTTCGGGGTTCTGCCGGCCTATTGGCAATTGCTCAGGCCGGAGCCGCTTTGGATCGTGCTGGCCCTGCTGCTGTTGCGGGGTGTGGTGGCTGGATCGCCCCAGCCAGGTCTGTTGGCGATCGCAGCGGCTATTTTTTACTTTGGTATTTTTATCCATCCGCAATTTGTATTGCTGGCGCCCGCCCTTTTGGCGCTGGCCAGCTGGATGGTTCTCTGCCGCCGACTGGCGCCGCTCTGGTTGCTGGCCATCACTGCCATGGTCGTGATCAGTTCGTCGTTCGCTCAGCAGCATCTGGAGCAGTCCATCGGTTGCCCGGGCTATTCCGGCTTTGAACACTATCTCCAAGCTGTGGGCGGCCACAGCCTGCGCCTGCCTGATTTCGATGTTCAGATTGAAAATATGGTCTCAGGACCACTGGATTTGTTTGTTATCCCCCCGTTGTTCCTCTCGCCATGGCTGGTGGGCATACTCCATGTTCTGGCCAGGATTCTGCTGGCGGCTGTTGTTCTGGCGCCTCTCCTCTGTGGTCTCTCTCTGATGGCTCCGTGGCGCAAGGGATGGCCATCCTGGCGGCAGATGATGCCTCGCCTAGTGTTGTTGCTGGTCCTGCTGCCTGGCCCTGTGCTGATGGGGCTCGACCATCAAGATGCCTTTTATCGGAGCATCTCGTATGTGGCCGTCTCCTGGTATGGACTGGCCGTGTTGTGGGTGCTGACGCCCTATCGCCCCCCTGTGATCTCGTTTGGGGCCCGGCTCCTGTTGCTGAGCTACGGGGCGGCCGGCCTGGTGAGCCTGGGTCTGGCCTATGGGGTGATTGCTCCTTGGTATCGCATCGGCTATGTGGGTGTGAGTACTTCCCTGGCTACATGGCAGGCGGCCAAGCACACCCCTGCCTCCAATTTCCGCCGGCTGCGCCCACCCTTGAAGACCGCCCTGTCCCAGCTGGTGGTGGATGATGCCGCCATGGGAATCGTTCTCCACGACTATCCTCGTCTGTATCCCATCTCTTTCCTCGAGTTGATGGCAGCCCGTCAGAAGTGGACGCGGCCGCAGATCATCGCGCCGCTCGCCTCGGTCCAGACCCTGACCCGCTGCACGACGATCAGGTCCCGATTCCCCGGGGTTGGTGCCTGGCCGGTGTCGGTGCTGGAACGACAGCGCGTGGGGATGGATTGGATCTGTCTGGGCGAGGTGCGGCCTTCAGGCTCCTCGGCTTCGGCCCAATCCCAGCGCTCGCCCCATCCCTGAGCAGGGCCTCGACGTTTCAGCTCAGTCGCGCTGAGGCCGGCAGGTTCAGCTGCTGTTGCAGCACCCCCAGCTTCAGGGCCACTTCCTGCAGCTCCCGCTCCGGCCTGGAGCCCCGCACCAGGCCGGCGCCGGCGGTGAGTTCCAGTTGCCGGCCGCGCAGGATGCCACTGCGGATCGCCACCCGCAGGTCGATGTCGCCTTCGCTGTCGATCCAGCCGATCGGCGCGGCGTAGTAGCCCCGCTCGAACGGTTCGAGGCTGCGCAGCCAGGCCATCGCCTCGCGCCGCGGCAGGCCGGCCACCGCCGGGGTGGGATGGAGCGCCTCGGCCAGGGCCAGGGGCTGGTGCTCCGCCAGGGAGGCGGTGATGGGGGTGTGCAGGTGCACGAGGGAGCCATGGCGCGCCAGCCGTGGATGGCGGGGGCGCCGTGGCTCCAGGCCCAGCCGCTGCAGCACCGCGGTGATCGTTTCGACCACCAGCTCGTGTTCGTGGCGGTCCTTCTGGGAGTGCAGCAGCTCCGCCGCCGCCTCGCCCAGGGGAGCGGTGCCGGCCAGGGCATCACAGCGCAGCTGTCCCT
>CALPMR020000082.1 GCA_943324725.2 Bordetella parapertussis
AAAAAAAAGCCCCGCCGAAGGCAGGGCTCAGGGTTGGAATGGTTCCGGGAGTCTGTCCTCGTTTCGACCCCAGAAGGTCATCCCTCACTCCTCACATCCAGAACCTTACGGGACACATCGGAGGCTTGACAGGCAGAGGGGACCGGGATTTCAACTGGCACCCGATCCCTGGCGCCCTTCACTCTTTGAAGGGAATCACCTGCAGCGCGATCGTGCGGCCCGGTTCCGGTGCCATCGACGTCAGCTCGCCGCTGCCAGGGGCATTGCTCCCCTGGCGCCAGTTGCGGCTGCGGACGCCGCGACGGGCCAGCAGGGGCGACAGGGCGGCCTCCAGGGGCGTCGGCGGCGGCTGCAGCGTCGGGCCGGAAGCCTGGGCAATCAGTTGGGGCAGGCTGTTGCCGTTGGCGAAATAGATGTGGCTGAGGGCCTGGTTGCCGAAGCTGCGCCGTTGCAGCTCCCAGCCCGGCTCCAGTTGCAGGGCTACAAAGGCGTCGCGATCGCGGCGTCCCACCTCCGCCCGGCCCACCACCAGCTCGGTGGATTCACCCACCGAGCTGGCCTGCAGCAGCAGGGTGGGGCCCCGTTGCACCAGGCGCAGGCGCCAGCTGCCGGCGAGGTCATCGCGATGGATGCGCAGCGAATAGCCGTTGCTGTCCAGGTAACGGCTGCAGATGCCCGTGAAGTCGAAGCGGTTGAGGCTGGGATCGATCAGGCCATCCGGGCGCTGTTGCCAGCAGGCCGGCCGCCGCCGCAGTTGTTCCAGCACCAGCAGGTTCCAGTCGTCGCCGCCGACCGGTCGGGCCAGGATCGCGAAGTTGGCGGCGTCCACGGGGCGGCCGTCGAACAGGCCTTCGGCGTGGGCCAGGGGGATGGAGCCTTGCGGCAGGGTCGCTGGCAGGGCGGTGCAGGCGAGGGCCAGCCCCGTCAGGGCCAGGTAGGTTCGCTTCATGCTCAGGCGTCCTCGGCCCCGGCTCATGCCGGGTTTGGGAGACCCATTTAACCGAAGTTGACAAGAGGGGGCCAATGCTCGATCTGCCGCTGCGTGTTGTCGCTGCCGCCTGTGATGGTGCCTGCAGCGGCAACCCGGGGCCCGGAGGCTGGGGGGCCTTGCTGCGCTACGAGGATGGCTCCCGGCGGGAGCTCGGCGGAGCCGATGCCGCCACCACCAACAACCGCATGGAGCTGACGGCCGCCCTGGCCCTGCTGGAGATCCTGCGCGATTTGCCGCGCCACCCCGACCTGGTGATCCGCACCGACAGTCGCTATCTGATTGACGGGCTGCAGAAGTGGCTGGCCGGTTGGAAGCGCAAGGGCTGGCGCACCGCCTCGGGCGGGCAGGTGCTCAACCGTGACCTCTGGGAACAGCTCGATCGGGCTCGCCTGCCGGATCTCTCCCTTGTGCACGTGCGCGGCCACAGCGGCGATCCCGACAATGACCGCTGTGACGCCATTGCGGTGGCCTTTGCGCGGGGGCAGCGGCCGGCCCTGGCTCGGGAGGATCAGTCGGCCGTTCCGGCCCGGTCGGCTCCGATCTTGAACGGCGCAACCCCGAAGTCCCCAACGGCCAAGGCCCGAGCCGTGCAGGCCGAGGTCCTGGAGAGTCCGGTTCAGCCGCCGCCAGCCCTGGAGCTGGCCTCCGGCGACCTGGCTCCTGAGGCCCTGGCCAGGCTGCTCAGTCGCCTGGAGCTGGCCGAGCGCCTGGCCTCGGGGGGCTTTGCGCTCAGCTTGGTGGAGCTGGCCCAGCTGGTGGAATTGCCCCTGCGCAGTCTTGAGGCCCGCCAACAGGCCTGGCCGTGGCGGGACTGGACGGTTGTGCCGATCGGCCAGGGGCGCTGGCGCCTGGAACGGGACGCGGGAGGATTGGAGTCGCGGTCGTGAGTCGGGTGGAGATGGATCAGGACGACCCCACAGCTGCGGCGGACCCTTCCGGCCCAGCGGATTCTTTCGGCCAGCCGGAGTCCGGCGGCCGCACCGGCGCCCTGTACCGCCGTTTTGTCGAGCCTCTGCTGCGCCAGGACGAGGGCACCGATGCTGAGCAGCTCAGCCGGGCGACCCTCTCGACCCTGGCCCAGGTGTCCCCGCGCCGGCACTGGCCCCTGGTGCGCGGCACCCTCGAGGGTATGGCCAGCGAACTGCAGCGCCGGGATCCGCGCCTGCAGCAGACTCTGTTCGGCTGTCGTTTCGCCAATCCCCTGGGACTGGCGGCTGGCTTCGACAAGAACGGTGTGGCCGCCGGCATCTGGGATCGCTTCGGCTTCGGTTTCGCCGAGCTGGGCACGATCACCTGGCACGCCCAGCCCGGCAATCCCCGTCCCCGGCTGTTTCGCCTGGCGGCGGAACGGGCGGCCCTCAACCGCATGGGCTTCAACAACGAAGGGGCCCGGGCGGTGAAGCGGATCCTGGAGCAACAGGCCCTGCCGCCCCCGGGCCAGCGGCCGGCGGTGCTGGGGCTCAACTTCGGCAAGTCGCGGCTGGCTTCCCTGCAGCTCGCCCCCGACGACTACGCCTCCTCGCTGGAACTGCTGGCCCCCCTGGCCGATTACGCCGTGGTCAATGTCAGCTCCCCCAACACCCCCGGCCTGCGGGATCTGCAGGAGGAGAGCCTGTTGCGGCGTCTGGTCGAGCGGCTGCGGCGCCTGCCGGCCTGCCCGCCGCTGCTGGTCAAGATCGCCCCCGACCTCGAAGACGACGCCATCGATACGATCGCCCGCCTGGCCTATGAGGAGGGGCTGGCCGGCATCATCGCCGTCAACACCAGCCTGGATCGCCTCGGTCTCGCCGACCGCCGCCTCGCCGCCACCGGTCGCCTCCTGGCCGAGGAGGCAGGAGGGCTCAGTGGCCGGCCCCTGCGGGCCAGGGCCCTGGAAGTGCTGCGCCGCCTGCGGGCCACCGCCGGCCCCGCCCTGCCGTTGATCGGGGTGGGCGGCATCGATTCGGCCCCGATCGCCTGGGAGCGGATCACGGCTGGAGCTTCTCTGGTGCAGATTTACACCGGCTGGATCTATGAAGGGCCCGATCTGGTACCCAGAATCCTGGAAGGATTGATTCAGCAGCTGGATCGCCATGGCCTGCGCACGATTGCCGAAGCGGTCGGCACGGGGCTGCCGTGGCGCTGAAACCTCGGTAACTTTGATCTAACTGAGGTTTGCTGTTTGGAGCTTTCCGGGCTGTTGGAGGATCTGCAGGATCGTCTGCGGCCGCTCAAGGCCCAGATGTTTCCGCAGCAGGTTCTGCTCGAATTGCAGGACACGGCCCTGTGCGGGCAGGTGCTCAAGGACGATGCCCCCCTGCCCGTCAGTCTGGAGGCCCCCTTGCCCGCCCTCACCTGCCGCGAGGGCATGCCGCTGGAGCGGGAGCCCCTGGGAGATCTGATCGGAGATCTGCTGGTCAACGAAAACCAGCAGGATGCCTATGTGCACGCCGTGTTGCCCTTTGAGGCGGCCCACTGGCGTGTGATCGTCTGGAGCGATGGGGAGATGCCGGCGGATCCGGAGGCGGAGTTGCGCCGGATCGATCCCGAGCTCAATCTTCCCTTCACCCTGGAGGAGGCCTACCTCGATGTGCAGGCGCTGCCCGGTTCACCGCCCCAGATGCTGCCCCAGATGCTGATGGTGGCGTCGCCGCGCAAGTTGGTGGATGGCTGGATCGAGGTGTTTTCCCTGGCCGGGGCCAAGCTCGATCGCCTGGCGCCGGCCCAGAGCTGCCTGCTGGCAGCGCTCGCCGAAGAGCTGGAGGCTGCCCCGCCCGATCGGCTGCTGGTGTTGCTGGTGCCCGAGGATTTCGAATGCAAACTGCTGTTCTTCCACCGCGGCCTGCCGGTGTTCGAGCGCTCCTTGCCGGTCGGGGGCGAAGATCTTATCGATCAACTCAAGCGTTGCCTGGTTTTTTACCATCGCCAGGCGCCTGAACTGCGCAGCCTGCGGCTGCTGATCACCGCCGAGATCTCCGGTCAGGAGCAGCTGGAGGAGGCCCTTGGGGTGCCGGCCCGGTTGCTCGATTTCCAGCCCTATGGTTCGTTGCTGCTGCAGGGGTTGGCGGCCCAGAGGGGTTTGGGTTGATGCGAACGCCGTTGCGCCTGCCTTCGTTCAGGGGATGGTGGTTGGCCGGCAAGGGATCGCCCCCTGACGGCTCGGCCCGCTCACCGATCCAGTCGGCGGGTTTCGCTCCTGGGCTCGATCTGCTGCGGGAACGCCGCCGCCAGATCGGCCAGGAGTCGATCACCGTGGCCCTGGCCGATCGCCGCCGTCTGCTGGTCCAGGGCACCGTGCTCGGGGCGATCGTCCTGGGCGTGATTCTGGGCGTGATTGGCCTGGTCTATCTGCGCCATCAGATGGTGCTGGGTCAGATGGGGCGGCTCAATGAGGTGGAGGCTGAGGCGGTCCAGTTGCGTCAGCAGTCGGGTGCACGCAAAGCCCGGCTCGCCCAGATCACCGCCATCAACAAACAGCTGGTGGTCGCCCTGACCAGCGTGCGCAGCAGCTCGGCCCTGATGAAGGAACTGCAGATTCGGCTGCCGGTGGGGATCCAGTTGTCCGCCGCGGACACGTCCAGCGGTTCGCTGGTGCTGCGGGGCCAGACCTTTGACCCCCAGGCTTTCGAGCGGATCAATGCCTTTCAGCTCGAACTGCAGAACTCGCCGCTGCTCGATCCCAATGCCATCAGCCTGACCAAGGTGGAGCGCAAGGCTCCTGATGCCAATCTGCCGCCCGGGGTGAGGCCGCCGGTGACCTTTGAGCTCACGGCTCCCTTCGCTCCGCTCGAAGCCAGCCAGCAACTTCAGATTCTGCGCCAGCTGGGCTCCGGGGGCCTGGCCAGACGACTGGAGCTGTTGCAGCGCGAGGGGCTGTTGCCATGACCAACCTTCAGGCCAATTCCACCCGGCTGTCCCCTCAGAAACTGCGGCTGTTGTGGTTTGGGCTGCCGGCTGCGGCCATCTCGCTGCTGGCGGCGCTGCTGGGGGTGGCGGTGCTGGTCCCGCTGTGGTCAGCCCTGCAGGCCGACAGCAAGCGGCTGCAGGAACTCCAGGATCTACAGGATCAGGTGGTGTTGATGCGGCAGCAGATTGCCAGCCAGGACATGCTCGAAGAGCGCTCACTCGCCCAGAAGGACAAGCTCGTCGATCTGATCATCGGCAGCGGCGATGTTTCCACCTTCCTGGCGATGTTGGATCGGGAGGCAAAAGCCGCCGGGGTCCAGCTGGATCTGTATCAGCCCCAGGCGCCCACCGCCCCCGCTTCGGCAGCACCGGCGGCACCGGCTGCGCCGGGCACCCCAGCCGCCAAGGAGGCCCAGCCCGATCCGATGGAAGCTGAGGGTCTGCAGCGCACCGGCATGCAGATTCTGGCCAAGGGCTCCTATCCCAGGCTGCTGAACTTGCTGGAACGCATTGAGGCCCTGACTGTGCTGGTGGAGCAAAGTGGTCTGAAGCTGGAGCTCAGGGATCCGGTCAGCAGCGATCCCAAATTGCCCGTCATCGTCCCGCCGGTGACGATGACGATCGGCTTCAGTCTTTACGGCCGTTCCGCTGCAAGTAGAAGCGAATCAGCTCAGGCGGCTGCAGCCGGTGGCGCCAGTGGGGGGTCTGCTGCTGCCGGTGCGCCGCCGCCGGCCAAACCGACCAGCCGCTGAACTTCGAGACAAAGCTGTTTTATATCGCCAGAGCTCGATAGCATGCATCCGACCGGTCCGTAAAGAGAAGCGTGGGTAGAAGCTGCTGGCACAACCGACTTTTGGCCGCCGCCAGCCTGGCTGCCCTGCAGAGCTTCCCGCTGGTCGCCGCTGCCCAGAGTGCGTCTCCCTACGGTGGTCGGGCTGTGCCACTGCCTGCCGCCCAGCCGCCTGCCAGTGCCGGCGGGGCTGCGCCCGCACCGCTGAGCGTGCCGGTGGGTGGTTCAATCGAGCTGAAGCTGCGCCGTCTGCCCGATGCGGTGGAGCTGGTGATTGAAGGGGTGGGCACTGCGCCCCAGCTGCAGCAGACCACGCGCGGCTCCAGCTGGGAGGGCATGCTGCTCACCGCCTCGCCCAATGCGCTGCGCCGCGGCCCCCAGGGCTTCAGCCTGCCGGAGGTGGGCTTCCAGAGCGTGCGCATCGATGGCTCCGGTCGCACCTTCCGCCTGCAGGTGACACCGGTGCCGGGCTATCCAGTGGGCCGGCCGGTGGTGAGCGCCGATGGCCGTGATCTGATCCTGAGTTTTGCCGCCCCCAGCCAGGCCAGCCTGCAGACGGCCCGCCCTGACCTGAACCAGCCCGGCCGCGTGCCCCAGAGTTCGTTCGTGCCGCCGCTGCAGCCACGGGCGGTGGCACCGCCGGTGGGTGATATGGCGGTGGGCACGATGCTGCTCACCAATCCCAGCTATGTGAATATCAGCGGTCCGCCGGTGACGATGACGCTGCGCAATGCACCGGTGAAAGATGTGTTGCTCTACCTGAGCCAGTTGGGAGGCTATGGCTTCGTGTATGTGGAGGATTGTAAGAACCCAGGCTCAGCGAAGCCGGGTGCCATCGATTGCGATGCGAAGGATGTGGCGGGAACGACGGCCAATCGTAAGGTGACAATTTCCTTTCATAATGAAAGCTATTCCAGGGCCTTTAACTCCGCCTTGTTGTCATCGGGTCTGCAGGGGCGCCGAGATGGCAACATGATTGTGGTGGGCCCCAATGTGCTGGACAAGGGTTTCGGGGCGACGATGTCGAAGGTCTATCGCCTCAACCAGGTCTCTTCTTCTGCTGCTGCTGATTACCTCGCCAATCTTGGTGCCACGATCACCAAGACCAACACGATCACCACGGCCGTCACCGAAGGTGCTTCCGCGACCAATGCTCTCGCTGGTGCCCCTAATTCGGCTACTACGAACTCCAGCACGTCCACAACGGTGGAGGCCTACGGTTCCGGTGTTGGCCCGCTGCGGGGGCTGATCGGCACCACGGACACCCGGTTGTCCACGATCACGCTGGTGGGCCCACCCCAGGTGGTAGGGATCGCCGAGCAGTATCTCAAGCAGTTGGATCTGCGGCAGCGGCAGGTGGCTCTTTCGGTGAAGATTCTGGATGTGAGCCTGCAGAATGATTCTTCGATTTCAAATAGCTTTGCTTTCCGCTACGGCAACAACTTCATTGTCAATGACCAGGGCAATCTTGCTGGCGCCTGGGGTAACTACCTTCCACCCTCGGCGCGGCTGGGATTGGATACGCTTGTCGGCCCGATTGCCAATCCAGGGCTTCAGTATCCCAAGGATCAATTCTTCGATGTGCTGAAGGCCACGATTCAGTCCCAGTCCACCAAATTGCTGGCCTCGCCCACGCTCATCCTTACCGATAATCCCGGTGAAATCAGTGGCGGCGGTGAGGTGGTTACGTCATCATCAACCTCGGCTGGTGGGGCAGCTGAATCGGTGTTCAGTAGTGCCACCATCGGTAGAAAGCGTTCGAATGAGTCCTTCGTCACTGTCGGCACGCAGGTGATCACCAATTACACCGTCACCACCGGAACCCAGGGCAATGGCAATTCCTGTGAGCCCGAGTTCAGTACATCCGGTCTGACCTTCGGCGCCAGGGTTAATAAGATCGATGACAACGGTTTTGTCACCTTCAACATATCGCCTTCGGTGTCGGCTGTCACCGATCAGCAACCCGTCCAGGGCTGTGGCCCGATCAATATTCTCAGCATTCGACGGCTGGATACTGGTTCGGTCCGCGTCAGAGACGGCCAGACCCTGATCCTTACGGGTGTGATTTCCGATTTCAACTCTCAGGGTGTGGACAAATGGCCGATTCTGGGCGACTTGCCGTTGATCGGTCAGTTCTTCCGTAACACCAGTGGCACTCGCACCAAGAATGAACTGGTGATTCTGGTGACGCCCCACATCATCAATGACACCGAAGGTGGCAACTTTGGTTATGGCTATCAACCCTCAACCGGTGATGCCCGCCGGCTGCTGGGCAGCAACACTCCCTGAGCCAGGCCCCTGAGGCCTTCCTTGCGAAGTTTGCCCCGGTTCAGAAGGCCAGCGGCGCCAGGAATTTCACCGCCAGCGGTGCCAGCACCTGGATGGCACTCATGGTGCCACTGAGGATCTGGGAGCCCATGCCATTGCCGCCCTTGTTCTTGTTCGGGGCATCGAGCAGCGCCTCCGAGGCCTGGCGCAGTTTTTCGGCGGTGAACGCATCACCGCTCTGGGCATAGAGGCTGGCCGCATAGCTGAAATCCTGGGCGGCCAGGTCGTCCTTGCCCTGCTCCTTGCGGCTCATGCCCCGGGCCAGCCAGGTGAGGGCGGCATCGGGTTTCTGGCGCAGGGCTTCGCCGAAGAGCCGCTCCGCTTCGGGGGGCTTGCCCGCCAGCGCCGCCTCGACGCCGGCATTGTGCAGATCGGCGTAGCTGAGGCTGTCGTTGGCGAGGCCTTTGGCCCGCTCCCAGTGGCTGCGGGAAAGGGCACCGGGATCCAGTTGGGCACCGCTGAGGTCGCTGTCGCGCAGGTCCGTGCCCTCCAGCCGGGCGCCGCGCAGATCGGCGCCACGCAATGAAGCCCCCTGCAGGCTGGTGAAGCTCAGATCGGCTCCCTTGAGCTGGGCGCCATCGAGTTGGGCGCCGCTGAGATTGGCGCGCTGCAGCTGGGCGCCGCTGAGGTTGGCGTCCCGCAGGCTGGCGTGCACCAGATCGGCGTCCTGCAGCTTGCAGTTGGGGCAGGAGCCCTGGCTCAGCAAGCGCATCAGCTGGTCGGTGTTGGCGGCCCTGGCTGGCAGGGGCCCCAGGGCGACCAGCGAGGCCAGGGCCAAGGGCGCGGTGATGCTGATCAGCGGCGCCAGGTCGCCCAGGCTGATGGCGATCCGCCTCACCCCCCGGAGCCGGCCGCCCTGGCCAGCTGGTGTCCGCGGCGTGCGCTCGCTCAGGGCTGGGCGGCACGGGCTGATGGCGCCTCGGCCTGGGCTGATTCGCGAATTGGGGCCAGGGGTCGTGCGGGGCTGGCTTGAGCTGTTCTGCACCGCTGGGATCGGGTCGGGCATGGCCACCCCTCACGGATCGATCGTCCCTGTTGTACTGCGGCTGGCCCTGTCCTGCCTCAGGGCGCCAGCCGCTGCAGCCGGCGGCTGAGCTGGCGCCGGCTGCCCTCCAGCTCTCGCCGGGCGCGGCCGGCGCGCGGCGGCGGGGCATAGCGATGCTGCTGGTACAGGGCCACGAAGTGCTGCAGTTCCGGTGCCAGCTGCGGCCAGCGCCGTTCCACCCGTTGGGCGAAGGCGGGCAGGGTCTCGCCGGCTTCCGGCACCATGCCGGCCCGGGCCAGCTGGCGCAGGGCGGCCTCCAGGGCCCGGCGGGGGCCATCCCCCGGACTGCGGCGCTGCAGCCAGCTCAGCAGCGCCAGGGTCGCCGTCAGGCAGAGGCCAAGGGCCAGCAGCACCAAGGGCCCCAGCCACTGCAGATGGTCCCCTAGCAGTCGCCGCAGCAGGGCCTCCTGGCTCTGGCGGTCGTAGCCCAGCCAGAGGCGGGTCCAGCCGATGTCCAGGCCCCACCACTGCTGTTGCAGCCACTCCATCGCCCTGGCCCGGGCCTTGCCCTGGCCGGGGCCGGGGCCGCCGCTGGTGATCCAGAGACTCGGATCCACCTGCCGCCAGCCCTCAGCGGGCAGCCACACCTCACTCCAGGCGTGGGCGTCGGACTGGCGCAGATCCAGATAGCCGTTGCCGCCGATCGGCTGCACCCAGCTGCCGCCCCGATAGCCGCTCACCACCCGGGCGGGAACACCAGCTGCGCGCATCAACGCCGTGAAACTGCTGGCGTAATGGCCGCAGAAGCCCTGGCGGCGCTCAAACAGAAAGGCATCGAGCGGGGCGCGCTGCGGCAGGGTGCCGGGACTGGTGCTGTAGCTGAAATTCTGGCTGCGGAACCAGCGGCGGGCCGCGTCCAGGCGCTGGGCCGGCGCCGGCAGGGCGGCCCAGCTGGCTGCCAGGGCTTCGAGTCGCGGGTTCTGACCCCGGGGCAGGCCCAGATCGCCCGGGCCGGGGGGCTGCCGTTGCCACAGGTTGACGCTGTCGTCATCGGCGATCGCGTACACCCGGCGCTGATCGCTGCGGCCCCGGTGCAGCAGTTCACCGCCGCCATCGGCCAGCAGCTCCCGGCTGAGGGGGCGGCCGCGGCCGCTCCAGGGCACGGCCGCCAGGCCGCTCGCTTCGTTCAGCCACAGCTGGCTGGCCGCCGCCGTTGGCGGCGCGTTGGCGGCGATCGCTCGCGGGTCGTTGGAATCCGCCGGTGGCGCCGTCGAGCCGCTCCAGCGCACGCCATCGAAGCGGTCGTGCACCAGCACGCGCCAGTAGCGCTGGTCGCTGGCTGGCGGCTGGCCGCCTGGAAAAGCCACCCGTGCCGCCGGGCTGGCATTGCCCACCAGTTCGGCGATG
>CALPMR020000083.1 GCA_943324725.2 Bordetella parapertussis
TGAGCGAGGGTGCCGTATTGAGGTTGGCACGAATGCTGTTGTTTTTATTGGAGCGAGAAGCTACATTAATGTAAATACTAAGCTTGTTATTATGCACGAGTTGTGCATTGGGGAAGGATGCACTATTTCATGGGACTGCGAGCTCTTGGACGAAAATTTTCATCATATATACTATCCTGGCAAGGTAGACAAAGGAAGAAAAGGAATTTTTATTGGGAATCGAGTCTGGATAGGAAGTGGTGTTCGTGTACTTCCCGGAGCCGTCATTCCAGATGGATGTATTGTAGCAGCTGGATCTATTGTGACCAAAAAGTTTTCTGAGACCGAGTGCCTCATCGCTGGCAATCCCGCCAAAGTTATCAGGAAAGGAGTGTCTTGGTCTTGATTTGTTATCCAGCGAACATATCCACAGTCATTGGCGGCATTCATGGTCTCGCCCCCGACGCTCTCTCCATCGCCATTTCTCAAGCCCCTCTTCCTTTCCATCTTCGTATTGCAGTATCTAATCTCTGGCTTCAATCTCGTGGCAACATTTTGCGTATAGTGGCGTCAATCCACTAATGCTTCTAGTGCTGGCATAAAACATCGCAGATATGAGCTAATGACCGTACAATTGGCTAGCCTTAAGTGTCCATAATTTGAATGGTTTTAGGAGCCGCTGCTCGCTATTCCCGCCGACGGCTTCTCCGCCCATAAGTTCCGTCTGTATATTAACACTTTAAAGAGAATCAATGAAAAGTTTATAGGTAATTGGTTGTGCGCGTGTCTCTTTGCCTCGCCTCAAGCACCCATTGACTTGTTGATGTGTCAATACTACATCTGAGCTTGGGCAGGGATTGCGATTGTCTCAATATTGCGTCGCTGTCTGCAATCGATCCTGCTCGCCCGTCGCTTTTCAGGCATGCCTGATTAAATCTTGGCACACTGAATCACCCCAGGCAACTCTATAATCACTCATCTCATGGATTAGGTGCCACCGAGGCGAGGCCGGCCGCGAGATGCGGCCGAAATATATTGAGCACCGACATCGAGCGATTTGTATTCATATTGCTCGACAGGCTCATGTGCATCATAATCTTGGATTGGCCATGAGCCATGAGCCGATGACGGCGATTCGAGAAGTGCAGAGACTGGGTACTACAGTCAAGATTTTTGATCATGTGATCAGAGTTATTCTGCTTGTGAAACTGGAGGCTCCCTTCAAGAGTTTGGAGCTTGTTGTGCCAGCATTTGTGCCGAGTGGTGGATCCAGGCTTCCGGTCAGGCGGTCATCTGCCGAAGTCAATGGCTTTGGCGTCGCCATACTATAATTCAACAGAACTATTAAATGCGAACATCCTGCCAGTGCCAAAAGCTAAATTGTTGCCATCGGCCAATTTCTGCTGAGCCGTCCCCCAGGGGTGGCTCAGGTGATGTTCAGCAATGAAAGCGGACTCATCCGGCTTGTTGTTGGCTAATATCCCCAATACTGCCACCGAGCCATCCTCCCCTTTGCTAATGTCAACACGAAGCTGATGGGTCGAATTTGGCCAATAATGACTGCTTCTCCTTGGATTCGGAAGAGCTCAGGCCGGTAAGATTCGTTGGCTTCTACAATGAGCTGCAATAGTAATTGATGCTGAGTTCCCAATGACACCTCGTATAGATTATAGGACTCGTCATCGATTCGCTCCAGCGCGCATGCGCCTTACCGTGCTTCGGATGGCATATGCCGGCGCCTCCGTACACATTGCTTGTGCATTTTCTTTGATCGAGCTGTTGAGTGTTCTATATCGCAACTATCTACGCTATCCAGGAAATGATCCGCATGCTGAAGACCGCGACTACCTGGTTCTGAGCAAGGGCCACGGAGTGATGGCCCAGTACGCCTGCATGCACGAATTGGGCTGGCTTAATGACTCACAGATTCAGGGTTATTTGAAGGATGGTAGTGAACTGAAGGGCTTGTCCGATTCCCGCATTCCAGGACTTGAGGTCACTTCGGGTTCGCTAGGCCATGGATTCTCCATCGGTGTTGGCCTCGCCCTCGGGCTAATGCGCAAGGGAAGCGACCAGAAGGTCTATGCCATCGTCGGTGATGGAGAGCTCAACGAAGGCCAGATCTGGGAGGGAATCCTGGTTTCAGCCCATCACAAGCTGGAGAACCTGATGCTGATCGTTGATAAGAACGGCTTCCAGGCGATGGGCACAACCGACGATGTGCTGGCTTTGGGGGATCTGTCAGCCAAGTTCTTGAGCTTTGGCTTCGAGACGCTGGAGGTCGATGGTCACGATGAGGCCGCAGTGTGCACGGCCATTCGCCACCTCTGGTTGACTGGCCCCACCAAGCCCAAGGCACTGATCGCGCGTACCGTCAAAGGGAAAGGGGTATCTTTTATGGAATCCAGCAATCGCTGGCATTACACACGTCTGGACCCACAGACCTTCTGTGAGGCAGTCAGTGAGCTCGGATTCCCTAGTCCATCGCTATGAGAGATGCCTTTTCCCAAGCGCTGCTGCGTTTAGCACTCGCCGACCCCACGGTGCTACTTCTCACGGGAGACCATGGCTTCTCACTGCTTGATGAGTTTCAAAGAATCTGCCCTGATCAATATATCAATGCAGGTATTGCCGAGCAGAACATGGTCGGCATGGCTGCCGGTCTGGCGCGCGTCGGTTTCAAACCGTTCGTCTACGCTCTTGCCGCCTTCATCCCGATCCGCACCGTTGAGCAAATCAAGCTGGACATCGCCCATGACAATCTGCCAGTAGTTCTTATTGGTGACGGTGCGGGCTTCGTGTATAGCCATCTCGGCGCAAGCCATCAGTCGACTGAAGACATTGCCTGCACACGTTCCATACCTCGATTGCAAGTGTTGTCTCCTGCCGACCGTTTTGAGATGACCGCAGCCATGGACTACGCCTATGGAACCATCGGCCCCGTCTACCTCCGCATGGGCAAGGCGGATCTTGGCGATATTCACACTGGTCCGATCAGCTCTTTGCGGCCAGGATGTCTGCTGAAGGTTCGCGATGGGCGGGCCGATCGGCCTGGGCTGATCGCTACAGGATCGATGCTACGAGCCGCCGTGCACATCGCCAAGAGCTTGGATCTCATGGTTTGGAGTGCACCGATTTTGAAGCCGCTCGATGTGGATGATGTGCTGGCTGCTGCCCGAGCAACGAATGGCTTGGCCACCCTTGAGGAGCACTCCGTGCTCGGTGGGCTTGGTGCTGCGGTCACCGAGATCACCAGCGAGTACAACCCCACCCGCGTGCTGCGCCTCGGTGTGCCTGACCGGTTCTCAGATCATTGTGGCTCCTATGACTATCTGTTGCGCGAGCACGGTCTTGACATTGACAACATCCAAAAACGAATTTGGCACCTTTGCAGGTTGCTGACTCCGAATGGCGAAGACCTCGCCTTTCCATGACGATAGAACGCTCTGATTGCTCATTGTCACTTGACATTCGGATAGCCGATCTGACTGACATCTGATCAATTTTTTAAGGTGTCTTCTTGGCAGGGATCCGAGCGCCTTGGCGACCGATTTTTGCTCGCGCATCATCGACGCAGGACTGCTGTCTGCATTAGGGACTCCTGAAAAAGATAGATCTCCTGACAGCGCGACTGGTTTCAGCAATCGAGGAGTTCCATGTGCCAGTTGGCGGCAGGTTGGACCCGGACAACCGCTGGATGCTCTTCTCCTCGCTTGTGCCATGGCAAGAGCTGGAAGGAACATGCCCCCCTCATTCCGTCCAGCGACTGGCGCTCCTGCAAGGCCTGCTCGCCCGTCGCTTGTGCAGGAGTCGCGAATTGGGCGAGCAAAAGGTTGTTAACCACAGGCTCCCAGTTCTGGGTTGAAGGGGTCATCGGGTTCTGTGTCAACGACACCTGCTTGGAAAGGTCTGGCTTTCGAGCCTCCATTGCCTGGAGGCCCAGGCTCTCTCTCTTGATCCCTCCAGCTGGGCCGCTGCCTTCCAGGGGAGAGAATGGCGAGAGGAGAACGGCCACAACCTCGCTGACCGCCCCGATGTCCCAGTCCCCATCCGCCCACAGCATTCAGGCCCCGGTTCGTCGTCGTCAGGCGGCCCGGAGCCGTTGGAGCTGGCGCCGGGCCATCGGTCTGGGCCTGTGTTTCGGACTCGGCTACGGCCTGACGATGCGCTTGCTTGATCTGCCGATCGCCACCAGCTGGAAGGGGGTCCAGCGCTTCGCTGTCAAGACCTTCCCCGGCAGCGAGCTCGACAGCCTCCGGCGCCAGTACGGCGATCGCCAGGGGCAGATCCGCGGCGACCTGGACCTGCTGGAACTGGAGCGCCAGCAAAAGCGCAACGCGGCCGAGCTCGGCAAGCGCCAGGCGGAGATGGAGGCCCGTGAGCAGCAGGAGAGCCAGGCGCTGCAGGGCGAGAACGATCGCCAGCGTCTCGAGGCCCTGCCTCAGGACCAGCAGGAGCTCTTGCCGCCGCCAGCGGCCGAGCTCGCCCCGGTTCAGGAGACAGTGCCTCCGGCCCCGGCACCGCTGACGCCCCCTTCGCTGCCGCCAGCGCCCAGACCCAGCCCGGCGACGCCCAGCGCCCCCGCTGCCCAGGCTCCCGCCACCAATCCGCCGACCACCCCCTAGATCTGGCACAGTTCAACGATGATCCAGGCCTGTCGATGAGCGCGCCCCAGTCCCTGTTCCAGGCCGCCATCGGCCGACTGGCTGCCCGTGTCGGCAGTGGATTGGTGGATACGGCCGCCGGGCTGGCGGTGCTGGCTCAGGACGCCCCGGCCCGGCTGCAACAGGAATGGCAGCTGTTCTGGGAGGAGG
Organism: Bordetella parapertussis; assembly: GCA_943324725.2. Lineage (GTDB taxonomy): Bacteria > Cyanobacteriota > Cyanobacteriia > PCC-6307 > Cyanobiaceae > Cyanobium. Next base: position 4,794 of record CALPMR020000083.1, read on the forward strand.
TGGAACTGGAAGCGGAACGGCTGGAGCGCGGTGAAGCCTCCGCCGAGGTGGTCTCGACTTCAACACCGCCCGCAGCAGCGACGGCGCACGCCAGCGCTGAACCCCAGGAGCAGATCGATGCCCTGCGGGCCCAGGTGGCCGAGCTGGCGCGCCGGCTGGAGCAGCCCAGCACTTGATGGTTCCGTCTTCCTGGTGGCTGCGGCTGGCCCGGTCCCTGCGGATCTGGTGGCTGGCCCTGCGGCTGCTGGCGGGTCTGTGGTGGGACGGGCGCCGCTGGAGCTATCCCGGTGGCTTCAGCGTCGAAAAACGCGCCGATCGCCAGCGCCGCACGGCCCATTGGTTGACGGCGGAATTTCTGGCGCTGGGTTCAGCGTTCATCAAGCTCGGCCAGTTGCTCTCGGCTCGCCCGGATGTGTTGCCCGCCGATGTGGTGGAGGAGCTGGCCCATCTGCAGGATCAGGTGCCGGCTTTCCCCTTCCCGGTGGTGCAGGCGACCCTGGAGGCGGAGCTCGGCGATCGTTGCGCCGAGATCATCGATCTCGAAGAGCTGCCCCTGGGCTCAGCCAGCCTGGCCCAGGTGCACCGCGCCAGCCTGCGCAGTGGTCGCCAGGTGGTGTTCAAGGTGCAGCGGCCTGGCCTCGAGCGCCTGTTCCGCCTCGATCTGGAGGTGCTGCAGCAGGTGGCGGCGGCGATTCAGCGCCATCCCCGCTGGGGCCAGGGCCGCGACTGGATCGGCATTGCCAAGGAGTGCCGCCGCGTCTTGCTGCGGGAACTGGATTTCCGGCTGGAGGCCGAGCATGCCGCCCGCTTCCGCCAGCAGTTTCTCGATGACCCGGGCATCCGCATTCCGGCGGTGATCTGGGAGCTCAGTTCCAGGCGGGTTCTCTGCCTCGATTTCCTGCCGGGCATCAAGATCACCGATCGGCCGGCCCTGCTGGCGGCCGGCATCGATCCGTCGGCGGTGGCGGAAAAGGGGGCAGCCAGTTATCTGCAGCAATTGGTGCGCTTCGGCTTCTTCCACGCCGATCCCCATCCCGGCAATCTCGCCGTGGCCGCCGATGGCGCCCTCATCTACTACGACTTCGGCATGATGGGCCAGATCTCCGAGCGCCTGCGCAGTCGCATCGGCCGCATGGTGCGGGCGGCGGCCGGCCGCGACGCCGCGGCCCTGGTGGAGGAGTTGCAGCAGGCCGGGGTGATCGCCACCGGCATTGAAACCGGCCCGGTGCGCCGTCTGGTGCGGCTGATGCTCAACGAGGCCCTCACCCCGCCGTTCAGCGCCAATGTGCTGGGCAAGCTCTCCGCCGATCTCTACGACCTCGTCTACGGCCAGCCCTTTCGCCTGCCGCCGGAGCTGATCTTCGTGATGCGGGCTCTCTCCACCTTCGAGGGGGTGGGCCGCAGCCTCGATCCGGGCTTTAGCCTGATGGCGATTGCCCGTCCCTACCTGCTGCCCCTGATGACCGCCAGCGGTAACGGCCCCAACGATCTGTTCAACGAAATCTCGCGCCAGGCGGCCGAGGTGGGCAGCCGGGCCCTGGGCATCCCGCGCCGGCTCGACGAGAGCCTGGCGCGCATCGAGCAGGGCGATCTGCAGGTGCAGATCCGCGCCGGCGAAACCGATCGTCTGCTGCGGCGCCTGGCCCTGGCTCAGCAGACGGCCGGCCAGGCCTTCCTGCTTGGGGGTCTGGCGGTGGCGGCCTCGCTGCTGGCGGCCAGCAGCCGCCCCGCACTCACCGCTGTACCCCTGTTGCTGGGGCTGCCGGTGGGCTGGGGCTGGCTGAAGCTGCAGGCCCGGCTCAAGCGCGATGGCCGGCTGGATCAGATGCCTGGAGTGAAGGCGGAGTGAGGCGGTTGGACTGAGCCGGCCCGACTGAGCCGACGCGATGGATGCCTAGCGGCTGGAGGCCTGGCCCCCAGCCGGCTGGAGCGGCTTCAGCCCTTGCCGCGGGGGCCCCGATCTTCGACGCCGGCATAGATGGCCTGGCTGCCCAGTTCATCCTCGATGCGCAGCAGCTGGTTGTACTTGGCCACGCGGTCGCTGCGGCTGAGGGAGCCGGTCTTGATCTGGCCGGCCTTGGTCGCCACCGCCAGGTCGGCGATGGTGGTGTCCTCGGTTTCGCCGGAGCGATGGCTGATCACGCTGGTGTAGCCGGCGCGGCCGGCCAGGTCGATCGCCTGCAGGGTTTCGGTGAGCGAGCCAATCTGATTCACCTTGATCAGGATCGAGTTGGCCACCCCTCGCTCAATGCCCTGTTGCAGGCGGGCGGTGTTGGTGACGAACAGGTCGTCGCCGACCAGCTGCACGCTGGAGCCGAGCTTCTGGGTCAGCAGGTCCCAGCCCTCCCAGTCGTCCTCAGCCAGGCCATCCTCGATCGAGACGATCGGGTAGCGGCTCACCAGGGCCGCCAGCTGCTCCACCATCTCGGCACTGCTGTAGCTGCCCCCACCGAAGGCATAGCGCCCGTCCTTGAAGAACTCGGTGCTGGCCACATCCAGGGCCAGGGAGATCTGGTCGCCGGGGCGGTAGCCGGCTTTTTCAATCGCCTGCACCAGGATGTCGCCGGCCTGGTCGTTGCCCAGGTCGGGGGCGAAGCCACCCTCATCGCCCACGGCGGTGGACATGCCCCGCTCCTGCAGCAGGCCCTTGAGGGTGTGGAACACCTCCGCACCCATCTGCAGCGCTTCGCGGAAGCTGCCGGCACCGTGCGGCACGATCATGAATTCCTGGAAATCGAGGCTGTTCGAGGCGTGGGCGCCGCCGTTGATCACGTTCATCAGCGGCACCGGCAGCAGGTTGGCCATCGGGCCGCCCAGGTAGCGGTAGAGGGGCAGGCCCAGGGCCTTGGCGGCGGCGTGGGCGTTGGCCAGGCTCACCGCCAGGATGGCGTTGGCTCCCAGGGCTGATTTGTTGTCGCTGCCATCCAGTTCGTTCATGGCCGCATCGACGGCCGACTGGTCGAGGGAGCTGAGGCCGCAGAGGGCCGGGGCGATGCGCTCTTCAATGTTCTCGACCGCCTTGCTCACCCCCTTGCCGAAATAGCGCTTGCCGCCATCGCGCAGTTCGTGGGCTTCATGGGCGCCGGTGCTGGCACCGCTGGGCACGATCGCCCGGCCGCTGGCCCCGCCTTCCAGCCACACTTCCGCTTCCACCGTGGGGGTGCCACGGGAATCGAGCACCTCTCGGGCGACGATCGAATCGATCACGAGGTCGAGGGAATCGAGCACGGAAATACAAGGTGTCAGTCCGGGGGATCCTATGGGCCACCCCGGTCCATGTTGTTGTGCCCGTTGGCACCGCTCCGGCTCTGTCGCTGCAACCCCGGCTCTGACCGGCAGCCACCTGAGGCCGCCAGGCGCCATGGATCGGCCAACGCTCCGCCACTGGCCTCCCGGCCCATTGGAGAGCGTCCCGCGACGCTCCGGCGCCAGGCGACGAGGCGAGCCAGCACGGAATCGCGCTGAGATTCAGGGTTCGAGGCTCGCTGCTGGGGTTACGGACTTGCCGCTGCGGAGGAACTTCGAACAACACGCTCCTGGCTCCCGGTCGCGGTGGCGGGTCGGCTGCGTTCGTCGGCCGCTCCGGCTGGTCAGAATGGCGGGCGATCCCCTGGTGGGGCGGGCCCTTTCCCGCTCCGGTATCCCTCCCCCCAACCTGAGCCTGAGCCCGAGATGACGATGAGATTCCTGCACACCATGCTGCGCGTCGGCGATCTGGAACGCTCGATTGCCTTCTACACCGAGCTGCTGGGGATGCGGCTGCTGCGCCGTGCTGACAACACCCAGTACCGCTACACCCTGGCCTTCGTCGGCTATGGCGATGAGCGCGACACGGCGGTGCTGGAGCTCACCCACAACTGGGACACCGATCACTACGAGCTGGGTACGGCCTTCGGCCATCTGGCCGTCAGCTGTGAGGACATCACCGCCACCTGCGAGACGATCCGCTCCAAGGGCGGCAAGGTGGTGCGGGAACCCGGTCCGGTCAAGGGGGGCTCCTCGATGATTGCCTTCGTGGAAGATCCCGATGGCTATCGCATCGAGCTGATCGAACGGGCCTCCCCAGCCGCTGCAGCCGCCCCCACCGGTTCGGCCGCGGCTGCGGCCTGAGCCCGGTCTGAGTCCATGCCCTCCTGAGTGTTTCAGCGTGACCTCCAGCCCCATGGTCAGCCTCACCACCGATCCCGATCGCTTCAGCGACCAGGCCTGGGAGCTGCTGCTCACCAGCCAGGACGTGGCCCGGCGCTGGCGGCATGGGGCGATGGATGTGGAGCATCTGCTGCTCACCCTGCTGCGGGACCGGCGCTGCGCCAGCTGGATCGATCCGCTGCCGCTGGATGTCGATCGCCTGCTGGACCGGCTGGAGGGATTCTGCGCCGATCAGCCCGAGGGCGTCGGCACCACCCTGTACATCGGTGATGCCCTGGAGGATCTGCTGGAGGCCGCCGATCGCCGCCGCGCCGCCTGGGGCTCCCGGCTGATCGATGTGCCCCACCTGCTGCTGGCCCTGCTCGGCGATCGCCGCATCGCCGCCGGCTTGCTGGCGGAGGAGGGGCTCAGCGAAGATCTGCTGCTGCGTCAGTGGCGGCCTGCGGTGGCGGCCGCGGCGGCCCCTGGGGAGATGCCGCCGACCGCCGGCTGGCCGGCGGGGCTGGCGACGGGGGCGGGAAGGGCAGGCGCTTCAAGACCGGCCGCAGCTGCGGCTGGGCGCGTCGACGAGGTTGGCGGCGGCTCCTCGTCCCCTCGGGATCGGCCGCGGGCCGCTGCCGGGCCGGCCGCCGAGTCCCAGCTGCGGCTGGAGCCGGAAGGGGGTGAGGCCGAAGCGGGGGGCGACCGCTCAGCGCTGGAGCGCTTCGGCCGCGATCTCACCGCCGCCGCCCGCGACGGCAGCCTTGATCCGGTGGTCGGTCGGGACACGGAGATCCGGCGCCTGATCCAGGTGCTGTCGCGCCGCAGCAAGAACAATCCGGTGCTGATCGGTGAGCCCGGCGTCGGCAAGACCGCCGTGGCCGAATCCCTGGCCCAGCGCATCGTTGCCGGCGAGGTGCCCGATGCCCTGCGGGGTCTGCGGCTGGTGGCCCTCGATCTCGGCGCCCTGATCGCCGGCGCCAAGTTCCGCGGCCAGTTCGAGGAACGGCTGCGGGCCGTGCTGGAGGAGGTGCGCCAGGCCGATGGCAGTGGCGGCGAGGCTCCCGGTCAGCGCGGTGGCGTGGTGCTGTTCATCGATGAACTGCACAACGTCGTGGCGGGGGAGCGCTCCGGTCCCGATGCCGCCAGCATCCTCAAGCCGGCCCTGGCCCGGGGCGATCTGCGCTGCATCGGCGCCACCACCCCGGAGGACTACCGCCGCAGCATCGAGAAGGATCCAGCCCTGGAGCGCCGCTTCCAGCAGGTGCAGATCCGCGAGCCCGATCAGGACACCTGCGTGCAGATCCTGCGGGGCCTGAAGGAGCGCTACGAGTTGCACCACGGCGTCACGATCACCGACGGCGCCCTGACGGCGGCGGCCCGGCTGGCGGCCCGCTACATCGTCGATCGCTGCCTGCCGGATTCGGCGATCGATCTGGTCGATGAGGCGGCGGCCCAGCTGAA
>CALPMR020000084.1 GCA_943324725.2 Bordetella parapertussis
CAGGCATCCCCGATCCAGCAGCAACACCACCAGTCCGATCGCCAGATTGGCATAGAAAAAGACGTTGCCAAAGCTGATTGGATCCACTGCTCCTGCCGTTCGAAGCAGGGTGGTGGCACCTCTTTCCTGCAGCCACTTCAGGACACTGGCATACAGCCGCGCAACAGCACATAACCCGACAGAGCCAGAGGAGCCAATCTGGATGGAATCATTCACTGGCTTCCATTGCCACCAGCAGATTAAGTCACATCCCTCAGGTTCGCCACGGATCCAGTCAGCGGATCAGGGAGGGGTGATTGGTCCGCAGCGACTCGGCAGTGAGCAGGAATCTGCACCTGCAAGCGTTACCTCAGCATGTCGTCCGTCCAGCCCTGGCAGCGGCTGGTGAGGTGCTCGCCATGGGCGATCAGGCCCTGATGCAGCTGACAGGTGAGCAAAGGGATGCAGTTGACCCCGGCGTGGTGGCGGAATCCAATAGCAGGACATGCAGACCTGGCGACTACGGCTGGAGCGGAGAACGGCCAGATCCAACCAGGGCCAGTCCTCGAACTCCTCTTGGCGCGAGGGCTCCAGACGGGAGAGCGGGAGGCAGCATGGCAACCACAACAGGCGTACATCCGGACTAGCGATGGATCTGCTTTGGCGCCAGGGCGTCGGATCGACCCCAGCCGAGGCCCGACGACAGGAGGGCCTCAGACTGGAGAGGCCCGGAATAAGCCCACTCAGGGAGGAAGCAGCCACCTCCGGGGTACTGCTCACCATGGACTCCGGAGCCATGGTGAGCACGCATCATTCACGCTCTGGAGCAGGCTGGCTTCTAGTAAGGTGTTAGTAGTGAACCAGAAGCCAGTCATTGGAGTGACTCGTGCCAGCCGCGCAGCCATATAATCACACAGATGTCGTGGGTCAAGGCGGCGATTATCTCGGTGATCGAGCTGGATACTCCTTTGGGGGGGAGAGAGAATGCCACGACGGTGGAGGCTTCAGGAGTGGCGACGGACTGGGGGCAAACGCTGAGAAGTGGTTCCCGTCAATAACAGACAGGCCACAAGTGGTTGAGAAGACCTAGGGAGGCAATATATCTAATCGGCCTTGCTGGGAGCCCCCTTCCAGGGGCGGTGCCCCGTCTCAGAGGTTAACGATGACCCCTCTCCAGAAAAGCTAAACCAACTCAAAGCGAGAAGCTGAAGCTCAGCACCAGGTCGTCGTAATCCAGGTCGCCCCCTCCCATCTTGTCTTCCAGGCCAAAGGTGTTGGTGCCGAGGCTTCTGAAGTGGCTGATGCCATCGGGGTTCGCAGCTCCATCTGCAAAGAATGTGATTCCCTGCACCTGGGCAAACGGGGCCAAATAGCCGGATTCCGACAGGGTGAAGTTCTGAAGGCTGGTGCTCCTGTTGTTGACCTTCAGGTCGCTCATGGTGATTAGATCGTTGACTGGATTTAGTACTGCCTGGGCATAGTCATTGTAGTTGTCTCGATTGGGTGTGAGTAGGGAGTCATCCGCGAGTCGTATGGTTCCCCTGGTGTCCACGGTGAGGTAGAAGCCCGTGACCGAGTCGTATGCGGCCTCTCGGCCCAAGGCCAGGGTTGCTTGTACCGGAGTGTTGCCCAGTTTGGTGAAATCCAGCACCGGCGCCATGGTTTGGGCTTGCCCGATCAGCGCGTCCAGGCTGGGCGGACGATCTTGCAGTTCGACGTTGAAGGCCAGGCCACTGCTTGAGGAAATGGCCATGCTTTGGCCAGGAGTGATGGAAGATGCGCTGGATTGAGCTGGATCAAGCACCCTCATGCGTGGGTCAGATGTGCTGGTGAGCGTGTCAAGCTCGCTCGAGTTGATCTCAAAAAAGCTGATGCTCTGGCCGATCTTCAACTCGATCTCATGATCAAATGTGATCTCTGGCGGAAGCGTGACATCGGCTATTTCCAGGCTCGCAAACAACGTTTTGGCGCGGGACCGCAGAGCGTCCAGGTTGCTCAGAATCGTGGTGGCCTGATCCAGCTCATCGGCTTCAAGCACCACATAGATCACTTGCTTGGTGCTGGCCGCTCGCTGCGATAGAGATGCGCGCAGCACCAATGTGTTTGGTTTGCCCAAGCCCTCCTGATCTGCCGGATCCACAAGCGTCAGCAGGCCTGCCATGGTGGAAGAGGCGCTGAACTGAGGCAGCAGGCTGATGGAGCCGTGCACAGGATCGGCTGACAGGGCCGACCAGGCCAGATCCCTGCCACCGTTGTCGCCGTTGTCGTCCACGTCGCTCAGCAGGGCGATTGGTCGCTGACTCACCAGATCAAACAGCAGGCCGCCGTAAGTGTTGAGCTGATCCAACCGCACCGCAGGCAGAGGATCGCGTTCATTCAGCAGGGGTTCCAGCAGTGCTGCCAATCCCTCGCGCGTGAGCGCGCCCATGGCTTCAGGGCCGAGCCGCTGCTCCAGCTCTTGGAGTGCCTGGGCCTTGATGGTGTCGCTGTGGATCCGCATCCCGGGCCTGCTGCGCATGTGCTGGAGCGCAACAGGATCGACGAGCAGCTGGTCGCCATCCTGGGGACGGAAGTTTTCCAGATGGGGCACCACGTGGAGTTCCGGCCGCAGCACAAAGGTGTCGGCCTTGCCGTTCACCCCGCGAAGCACGGGATTGGTGAAGGCGAGCGGTGCGACCAACTGGTTGTGGCTGCCGCTGATGCCCTTGGCGAGCCACTGCGGGTGGAAGCTCTGGCGGGATCCATCCAGCTCCAGGGCCGATCCGTCTTCGGATCGAAGCAGGCTCACGACTGCAGCGTTGGCTGCCACCGCGTAGCCCGAGTCTGCACTGAGCAACTCCACTTGCAGCAGGGTGTTGGAGGCTGTGTGGAAGGCAGGCAGCAGATCGAGCTGCACGGTGGCGGTGGAGGCACCAGGCGGTACGTAGAGCAGGTTGGCGGCGTGGGCTGGCGGGAGGATGTAGTGCACACCTTCGATGGCCGTGCCACCCAGCCGGAAGCGGATGGTGAGCCCGTAGTCGGGAGCTTCAATGGCTTGGCCCTCCAGATTGGTCAGCGTCACCGTGAACACCGCCCGATCCAGCGGTGTGGCGGGATCAAGCTGGAGCACGGCCCGGTTTTCAGTGGCGCTGGTGCTGACTTGAATCAGGAACGGATACTCCCGATCTGGGGAATCCACCGTGGTAGGTGTGTAGAAGAGAGATGCGAATTGCTGGCGGAATTCAGTTGGATTGCGGTTCTGGGCCAGTTCCACCAGGCCAGGCACTAGCTCGGTGAGCACCAACCGCTTTGGTCCAGCGATTGAGGCCGCAATCAGCTGTGGGCCTGCAATCGGGATGAGGGAGGAGAGCTGCTCGGTGATCTCGAGTCGCTCCTCAACTGTGGAGGCAATGGCTGAGAGTCCTTCGGCAAGATTAGTGAGCATGGGGTCGAACGTGGTTTCGACCAATTCCTCGATGCGGCGGTGCTGCTCTGGACTACGTCCAATGTCAATGAAATCGGCTTCAATGACACCTTCCAGTCCAAGAATTGTCGCCGTTGTGGCGAGTGATTTGGTGGGGTAAGTGGAAAGGACCTCCTTCAGTACGGCCCGTAAGTGCTCAGGATTAGTAACATCAAATTTTGGGGCTAGAGGCTTGCGGCCAAACCGATCTAACGCATTACTATTGTCAGGGCTACTTTCACCGAAGCGAGAAAGGATTGCACTGCCGTAGGCTGTAAAGGCAGCGAGTTCAGGTGAGTCGACGGAGTTCCCATCGGGGACAAAGCCCCACGCCTGTTCGTTGGCGTAATCGAGCCCTAGCTGCCGGAAGAGAGCCACAATGGTGAGCACTGCGGCCAGGTGCTGGTAACTAAAGATTAATGTTTTTAGTCCATCGCGCGCTTCCAGGGGATCGTTGGAAGCCAAGGCCTGGTAGGGCTCAAAATCATCCTGTAGGAAACCTCTAGGTACATCCTGCAGGCGCGGCGCAAATGCGGCAGTGATCAGCTCAGGGCTGAGTGGTTGGCCGGCAATTTCACTGGTTGGTCTCCAGCGCACTAAGGCTGCATATTTGAGCGTGGTGAGCAGGTTGATGCTCTCTCCAGGCAGGCCAATCAGGGGAATGCCAATGTTGACACCTGAGATTGAATCAATGTGTTGAAACGGGTTGATGTGGCTGTCTTCGAGGCGTTCGCCCGCCAGCATCATGCCGTCGCGATAGTCAAGAATCCCATCGCGGTTGCCGATCTGGAGGGGATCAATGTCGTAGTGCTTCCTGTAGGCCCCTTGGGTGTCCGTGGTGGTGATGAATTCCCCATCATCGAGGGAAAAATTGAGTTGCTCGAGCAGATTTCCTGGTTGTTGTGAGTAGTGCCTCTCGTCGAGGAAAACCTGGCCAAGAACCGATGGCCCACTGGCAACTCTGGGGACTTTTAGGGTGTAGAGAGGATAGCTTTTGGAAATGAGATTTTGCCAGCCGCCTAAGTTAACATCGATGCCCGTTGTGGCGCTTACGTTGGCTTCAAAACCAAGCAGTCTTCCGATTTGTTCAGACGTGATCGGTGTGTCTGCATTGATGAGCTGAAGCAGTTCCCCGAGATAGAGGCGATCGTTAGCCATCTGGATGTCCAGCTTTCCTCCCACTCCAATGAAAGCTCTCAGGCCTGCGAGTCCACTATCGACACCAGCCTGAAGGCGTAGATCTGGGCTGAGACTGAGCAGCGGCCTGCCAGGCAGGGCTTCAAGGTAGACGCCTTGCTGTTGTTGATCGGCTGGAGCCAGAAGGGAGCCAACGGCACTCTCCAACCCATTGAGTTCCAGGTTACTGGCAAAGGCCTTGAGTTGGTTGCGGTTGGTAGAGATGCCAAGCGCAGCATCCAAGCTGCCACGCACATTAGCCTGGGTGCCAAAAACAAACGGGATCCCAGAAATAGGGATTTTTTGATTGTAGTCAAACCCCAGGTTGGCAGCGAGAGATACATCTAGTTTGAACAGGTCAAGGCTGGTCTCGCTGGAAAGCGCCGAGAGGATAAATCGGGCAGGATCGTCAAACAGGGGGATCTTGAGATCTACGTTGCCATTGAGAAGCGCTGTATAGCTATTCTTGATTTCGGTGGTAAGATCTTTTTGGTTGCGCCATGCTGATTGTGTGTCAAGGATTGCTTTGACGACCGATGAATCGTCTTTGGCAGCATTGCCAATGCTTCCCAGGATTTCATGGATGACACCAGGCTGATATCGAAATGCCAGATCTGGAATAGCGATGAGATCGCCCGTGCTGACACTTGCCTGAGACTCGGCTGCTCGGATGGCTTGCGTGAGATTGTCGATCGCCTCAAGGACGGCGACACTGTTGGCTAGGGAGATGTACGGTGTGCTGCTAATTGCTGCCTCAGCGAAGTCGGCAGGCAGGCCCAATTGATCCGCCAGCAACCGCCCAATGCTGGGATTATTTTTGATCAGTTGAAAAATAAAATAGCTGGTGCTGTCAAGGAGTTCAACCACCTGCAGCTTGCCGTCGCGATAGGGGTTGCCAGGAGTGCCTTCCAGCGTCTCGAGTAGACCGTCGTGAATGGTCTTGCCTGAGCTCACCAGGGGCTCCCAGACCCAATCAGCAATCCAGCTTGGCTTCAGTGGTGAGAGACCTTTAAGGATGTCGAGATTGATCTCGGTATTGAGAAGTTGAAGTATCGGGTCGACAATGGGTTTGATCGTAGAGTCAATGGTACGTGCTAGTGGAGCAAAGGCACTGCCCAGGGCATTAGCGTTAATGAACAGATCAGGATAAACAGTAAATGCATCTTGGTTGTAGGTTATTCTTGCTGAATCGCCTATGGTGAAGAGGCCAAGATTCAGAGGGCCTGAGGGTGTGAGATCCACTTCAAGCCCGTCGATCATCCAGCCCTGTGCGCTGGAGTAGTTGATCTGTCCAGTTTCGGGAGTTAGTTCAATCGTGAGGCCCTGCAGCTCCGGCAGTCGTACTGCTCCCTGGAGCTGGGGTACCAGGGTGCCGTTCTGTCGCGCCAGGCTAATGCTGGGCAGGTTGCCTGCACTGTCCGCAATCAGGTCGACGGCGAAGCCACCAATTTTCAGCCCTTGGCTTGGTTTAGTGAGCTTGAGTGTGCCGCTCTCTAAGGCCAGGCGATTGGAGCCACTGGTAAACCGAGCGGCCAAGTCGGCTTCGATATCGAGGTTAATATCGTTGATCTGAATGTTTGCAGAGCCGCTAAATGTTACTAGCCCCCCTTTGTCGGGGCTGTATTGATAGAGAAGATCAAGGTCGAGGGGTGTCAACCGAAGCCAGTCGGCAATCTCGATCTCAGTTTGATTGTTGACCTTGAGATTGGCAGTGAAATCACCCGAGTTGGGTTTGTAGAGAATGGATCCCGTTGCATCGACCCCGGCGATGCACACATTGCCGCTGAGTGTCGATGTGTCGAGCAGGGGATCGTAGCTGAAATTCAGATCACCATTCAGGGTGAGATCGCCCAGCTGGCCCCCGCCTGCGCCCCCCAGCAAGCTGCCCGTGAGTTTGGTTAAAGCACCCTGGCGGTTTAGTTGGAGCTCTATGTTGCCGCTGAATGGCAGGAACTCCTCCAGCCCTGGGTCTATGGTGCCGTTGCTGGTGATGGTTAGATAGGGATTCGTGTTTTGGTTGAGATTCAGCTTCAGGCTGCCGGAGCCGCTCAAGTTCAACCACGGCAGAGTTGTGGTGAGTGTATTGAGCGAGAGGTTGAGGGATCCCTGGCCCAGGTCATAGGTGCCCTCAGCCCCGCCGAAGCGAATCGTGTCACCAATGAGACCGTTCTTGATGTCTAGGTTGATTGTTCCAGTGAAGCCTGTATTGCTTTCATTGTTAATAATTAAGGCTGGCAGGTTGCTCAGCCTGTTGAGGCTCAGCTCCACTGAATCAGCTGTCAACCAGCTTGTCGTTAGATTCGTGATTTCAAGAGCTGTGCCATCGAGATACACATGGTCGGCCAGCCCATCATTGTTATCGAGGTCGTAGAGGCGAATCTGAGTGTTTTGATTGCCTAGGTTCAATCCAGATAGGGGGCCATCCAAGAATGACAACCTCAGGCCCTGCCCTGTGGCGATCAGGCCAGATGTCGTTACCGAGCCGATCTGATCCTGCTGGGGAGTTCCATTCCAACTGATGCAGTCGACCCCGATCTCCAGGAGGCTATCCACCCGAATCTTGGTGTTCTCCAGTCGGGCACCACTCAGTGCCGGTTGGCCGCTAAGAGTGAGGCGGCCAGTGCTGTCTGGGCGACTTTCCAGGATCCAGGTGAAGCCGGTGTTGAGATTGCTATTTCCGCTGAATCCGGGAAAACGCAGGTCTCCAGATATTGTCGCCTCGCCCAGCAGGCTCAACATCGAACTGCCGTCGGTAGCGTTGCTCAGTTCGCCTAGCAACAACAGGCTTCCACCTCCGGAGAGGATCAGATCGCTGGCTGCCTGGCCATCCGCTTGCAGGCTTCCCTTGAGCAATCCGATGACCTGTGCACCGCTTTGAACAACGTCATTCGGATTGAGTGTGCTGCCCGCGTCGTTGATCAGTTTGCTAACCAGGCTAGGAGGCAGGGCCAGGGTTTGCCCCTGTTGATCGAGCCCGGGTAGGAGCAGCTGCACTTCGAGGATCGGAGGGGTGGAGCCGGGTACTGGCATCGGGAAGCCCGAGATGCTGAGCAGCCACCCAGGCACATCGTGCAGCTGGAGGCTGCCTGAGCTGGCATCAAGGCGTGCCTTGATGGTGATCTTCCCTCCCGATCCCACGGATGTGAGGGTGCCATCTGGGCTAAATTTGCTGATCGAAAAATCGAGATCGGGAGCGTTCAGGAGTGTGCTGAGTTTGCTCTTCAGACTGTCTAGATTCAGGACTCCGTCGAGTGAGAAGCGCACATCTGTGGTGTCAACGCTGCCATCAGGCTTGGAGCCAAAGGCGACCGAGATCTTTTCAATCTCAAGAGGCAGGATTGCCGCAAGCCCCAGCTCATTGCGATAACCAACTGGCAAGCCGACATCAATCTGTCCCAGTTCCAGACCGCCATCGGTCTGAATCGCAAGATTGTTGATGATCAGCGATGGCCTCTGCTCGCTGTTGGGTTGTTGTAAAGATGGCAGCGTGAGTGCACCCGTGGCGGAATTGATGCGCAGAATTGCATCGTTTGGATTGCTATTATCCGCAATGGCAATCTTTAAGCTGGCTTCTTGGAAATCCGAGGCTGTCGAGAAGCTGAAAATAGGCGTATTGTTGATTTTCAGGTCGGCTTCAAGCTGCTGTATTTGCAGCTCCACTGCGCCCGTGGATAGGTTGAGAGTGCCCGCCACCCCTGGCTGCTTAATGCCAGGTGTTGTTTCAACAGGGAGCAGTGATCCACTGAAGCCGCCCTCCAAATCCAGTTTTGCGGTCTCAGCACTTAGCTGCACATGCCCACTCAACCCCTCGGGTGCCAAAGCAGGCAGGTTGGTGAGTTTGCTGATGATGAGCTGGAGTTGCACCGCTGAAACGGGGCCGAGTTTGGCCTCGCTTAGCTTGAAATCAGCTTGGTCAAGGTAGAAATGATCGATTTGGCCGTCATTATTGTCCAGGTCGAATAGCAAGATCTCTGATGTTGTCGATGTGAAGATGACACCATCAAGAGCGCCCTCCAGCAGCTCCAGCCTGAGTTGCTTCGCCACCCCAATCAGGCCAGCGACCCCTGTTTTGGGGTCGCGAATGGCTTCTTTGTAGACGATAATATCGCCGATGGAGATGCGTATGGCCGCGTTTTCGTAGTTGAAGACGGTTTGGTTCATCCGAATCTCTGCTGTGCTTTGGTTTTGGGCTTTGATTTCTGCTTACAGCATGTTCACGGAACGAATCACTGCAACCATGTCGTCGTAGTCGAAATCTCCTCCGCGTCCCTGGTCTTCAAAGCCGATCACATTGTTGCCAAGCATGGTGATATGGGAGATGCGGTCGCTGTTGCCCGAGGATCCGGCGATCAATGTATGGCGCTCGTTGCCTGCATTCACCTCCATGAAGGGGAGGAGCACCATGCCATCGAGATTGAGGCTGGCGTGCAGGTCAAACGATTGGGTAATGGTGGTTGTGCCACCATTGCCAACTGTGCCCATCCAGACGCCGTTGGCGGCGGCGTTGCTCAGGTAATCAGCAGATGGATTGCCTTGGTCATCGAATGGAGTTCCGGTGATGAAGGCGCCTGTGCGTCGATCCACCACTGCGCCGGTGAGGGCATCGGCCAGATAGAAGCCGATGGTGCTATCGAAGGCGGCTTCTCTGAACAGCTCGATGCTCACCGACACCTTCCGGGTGGGATCGGTGCTACTTGGGGCGAGGCTTGGCAGGGCCAGGCCAAGCATCGTCTCGCCGCTCACTTCCACGAATGTGGTGAGCGGAGTTGCGGCGGGCGTTGCCACCACGGCAGCATCAACGCTGATGCTGCCGCTGGAAAGACGGAATGCGGAGGGGTTTTCGTTTCCGATTTCGAGTGGAATAAGCTCTGCTGACTCCATTGGCTTGCGCAGGAAGAAGGCCAGCCTGCCGCTGTTGAACAAATCCCCAGCCACTGCGTTGCTGAGGTTGCCGTCGATGCCTGCCGGAAGCCCGGCGTTTCGGCCCATCTGCCCAGCCACAAGGCGGGGGCTGTGCAGGGGCTGATCATTGGCATCAAGGGTTTGCACCAATAGTTCAACCGCGGCATTGCCGATGCCGTTGAAGTGGAACTGAAGTGCGGAGCCTGCTGCGAGGTTGAGCGAGCCGATCGACACCTGGGGATCCACGGCGAAGCTGAAGCTGGTGAGCGGAGTGCGGCTCATCCCGTCGCTACCTGCAACGGCAAACGCATACGTGCCGGATTGCACGTCAGCGCCAGGTGCAACCAGGAGCATCCCATCGCGAAGCTGCAGCCACGAAGGATTTTTATCCAGCCCCACCAGAGTGAGTTCGCCAGCATCGAGATCCGCGAACAGATCGCGGGCACTGATGCTGAAGCCATCACGCAGCATCGTTCTGGTAATGGCAAGATTGCGCTTGGCTTGCCGCAGCTGGGGTGCTGCGTTGATTACCACGTTGTAATCCTCTTGCAGCTTTTTGCGCCATTCTAAATAGGTGGATGGAGAGATTGGCAGCGGTGTGGAGCGGCTGGGATCGCTCTCGATCAGAGTGAGGCTGTCGCGTCCAAGTTGGAAGTCGCGGATTTCAATCGCTGGATCGTTGAGGATGGTGGTGCCCCGAGCATCGAGATCGATAACAAAGATGTTGTTTTTGCCATCGGTGATCGATTCCTGAGTGCCCGCCATCCGCATACCCCCATAAACCAGATCACCTTGGGCGCCAAGCACGAAGCGATCCGACTGTGCACCGCCGTATAGACGGTTGTTTCCGCCTGTATGGCTGAGGCTGAATATGACGTCTTGC
>CALPMR020000085.1 GCA_943324725.2 Bordetella parapertussis
AACGCTGTGGCGGAGAGCTTGTTCTCCACCCTCTAGCTGAAGGCTTCTGCGAAGCAGTAGCTGGAGCTGGACCTCGATGACAATCGCAAGGAGCTGATCGCTCCGCAACAGCTGCAGCGCGATCTGGCCGTCTGGATCGAGGGCTACTACAACCGCGAGCGCCGTCATTCAACGATCGGCTACCTCAGTCCGATCGTCTACGAACAGCAGTTCGTCTCTACCCCTAAACTCACCCCTGCGTAGCCCTGAGATCTGTCCACGAAACCGGGGGAACCCCAACGCGAATAGATTCTGGGTCGGTGGTTCGCTCACATCAGATATGCTGCAATCGATCTCGGGCTCATGGCTGGCCTGAAGTAAGGACACCGGCGAGACCTGCCTGAGACCGAATTTGACGTTGGCATGTAGCGAGTCGGGTCTTTTGCCCGGAACGGTCTATGTGCGACAGGCTCCTAGTGTCCGCGGCGCCAAGGCCACGAGCACGGGTGCTTGATCTGATTGGCCAGGCCAAAACCGCCCTAGATTGACGATGCAGGGGGCCAGCCCGTCCGGTCAAACGCACGTGCCTCTGACCGCCATGCCCACAGCCAAGAATAACCTGGTAGGCACTCCAAATGCAAAGGGTGGCAGATAAGCCAACATGTAGAGTATCACTATCTGAAAGTGCACTTAAATTCCTCATGCGCTTCCAGCAAGTGAGCCTTCATTCTGGATTATATGTGAACAGCGCAAGATGAGCCCAGCACATCACAGCGAACAACCTGTCGTTTCAGTCATAATTCCTGCCTACAATGGAGGGAAGATCATCACCGCCTGCCTGCGGTCTGTCGTCAGAGCCGTTGCTGGGACAAGCCATCAGATCATTGTTGTGGAGAGTTCTGGAGATGGCACCAGTGCTTTAGTGCGACAAGCCTTTCCGCTAATCGAACTGATCGAATCGCCGACAAGGCTCTCAGCAGGTCATGCACGCAATCTTGGCGTCAGCAAAGCAAAGGGTCGCTTTCTGTGTTTTGTTGATCAAGACTGCCTTGTGCCCGATGACTGGATCAGGAGACTGCTGAGTCATCTCGAGCATCCGGCTGTCGTTGGTGCTGGAGGCTCGATTGCGGTGGCCAATCCGGAAAACACGAGCGGGTGGTGCGTCTATTTCCTTGAGTTTCTTCATCATTTCCCAAGCCAGCACAAACAGATCCGTGCAGATAACTTCCTGCTCGGTGCAAATTGTGCCTGGAAGTCTGAGGTGTTTGATCGCATCTGCTTTCCCGATCAGACTCTAGGAGAAGACCTGCTTATCACTCATGCGGCGCGTTCCTTAGGCATGAGTGTGCTGTATGACCCATCCATCTGTGTTCTTCATCACAACCGCCTGGGCTGGCGCGAATTTCGTCGGTACTGCAGAGCCATGGGACGCGCGGCTGCGGTCGACCAGCAGCGCCTTGGCGGACGGTGGTTCCGCCTGATCGCACATCTGCCTCTGCTGGTCTTCGCCATTCCTCTGGTGGTGCTGCCGATGATCGGATGGCGCTTGCGGCAGGCACCGCCTTCCTACTTGCCGCGCTACCTGACCTTGCTCCCCTGCTGTCTCTTCGGACAGCTGCTCTGGGCGAGGGCCTTCCGTACTGCCTTGCTCAGCAGGTCTTTCGCCGGAGCCTCCGCAGCCAGGCGAACCAGCGCCAGCTGCGCGAGGCCTGGATAACCCCCAACTCTGCTTCCAACCTGAGCCGCTGCTGATCGCATTGGCGCCATGCTTCCGACTGCCGCGCTTGCTGATCCAGCAGTCGGCCCAGTTCAGCTTGCTGCACCTCTAGGCGCTTCTCAAGATCCGCCTGCAGGCGCAGATCATCCATCCGCTGGCGGACAGAGGCTCGCAGCGCCAGCGCTGTGCTCTGAAAATAGTCTTCCTGAAGCGGATTCCACACACTTATTCGGGCAGGTGTAACACCGGCGAGTGGGGGGGATGCTGTGATCAAGGACCAGTCATGGCCGCTGGCTTCACAACTATGGGCCACTAGGCGTTCGATGGCATGCAGGCTGGTGCCGTCAACCGGAAGAGGTTCCAGTGGCAGCGACGGCAACCCAGCCACCAGATCGGCAAGAGGTTGCAGGGCCTTTGGCCGACACCAGAACATCATGCCGGCCGGGAACACGAGCGGGGCAAGGCGATTGAGCATGAGCCCCCGTGGATGCCAAGTGGCCAACATCCGTGCCAATTCAAAGTTGCCCCCCCAGTTGAGATAAGGCCGCAGTGGCTCTGGCGCCTGCGGCATCACCAGACCAAGTGACGGGCAGGTCCGGAAGGTCTGTCGCATCAGCTCCACAGTGGCGGGATCAGGCAGAAGTGTGACCAGCAGGGAATGCAGCCAGTCGTCGCAGAGACGACTTTCCAAGGAGCGCTTGCCATGAAGGTGCAGCAGCAGGTCCGAGTCCCCGAGGCGAGGAAGGACCAGGGCCAGAAGCGGCGCGATGTTGCGACCGATGTTGCTGCATACCAGGAGTTCCCATCGCGCACAGCAGCGCACGAAAGGGGAGCCATGCAGCACTGGCTCGATGGCGGCCGCCGTTGTCGAGCTAGTGGTGGTGACCAGCAAAACCAGCTTCCCCTGGGCAGCCAGGCAGAATTCCAGATGGTCCAGGATGACCGGCAGTGTTTCGGGGTAATGGCAATGCAGATGCACAACCAGCCGCTCGTCGCTTTCCGGTGCAGGGACCTCGCGAGGAGTCAGGCATCGGAAATCGAGCCTCTCCTCCAGGCCTGGGGTCGGCACGAGGGTGGGAAGTCCCCCCGCCTCAGGCAGACAGAGGGCGAAGTCGGATGGGCTCAACCCCTGCTGGGCCATGACGACAATTTAAAATCTACGGAACTTATGGAGGCCAACGGGCTCAGACGCGTCCTTTCGAGGGCGTATCGCACAACCTGCGAGCAGGTCTGAAGGGGTTGTGGGGGATCCTTCATGGGATCATCGTGGCGCATCTGCCGATCGTCAAGCCAGTCATTCCAACTCTGCCAGTAAGTCCCAGAGCCCGATGGCGATGCAGCAGCCTCTGATCCTCGTGGTGGGGATGCATCGGAGCGGAACCTCACTGGCCGCATCACTGCTCAACAGCCTTGGCGTGTCACTCCCCCGACCTTGGCTGCCAGCGAGTGTCGACAATCGGGAAGGGTACTTTGAGTTGGTGGCGGTGCAAGAGCTGCAGAACCGCATTTTGGTTGAGCTGTACCGTAGCTGGTCGTCTGCAGCAGGAGTGCTTCCGCTGCCCCAGGGCTGGTTGGACTCCGCCAGCGGACTTCGGTGTGCAAGGGCTCTAGAAAAGATCCTGGTGGTGCTCGCCGAACAGCAGGAAACTCCCTGGGCGATTAAGGATTCACGCACCAGCCTTCTGCTGCCGCTCTGGCGGCACGTGGCTGCACGACTTGGAATCCCCCTGAGACTGGTGCACATCATCAGCAACCCCGCTGCCGTGGTGCAGTCGCTGGTCCGACGCGACGGCTCTGGCGCTGGCATGACACCCCTACGAGCCCAACGGCTCTGGTGGCATCACCACCAGCGCGTCGGACGAGATGGCCAGGGCCTTCCCTACCTCACCATCAGGTAAGAGCATTGGTTTGATGAACGGGCAGAGCAACAGCTGCCCGCCCTCGCCCATTTCTGTCTGATGGCCCCCGTGCCCAAAGCTCAATGGACAACGGCTCTGCAGCGCATCAAGCCAGGGCACCGGCGCAATCTGGGATCAGGGCATAGCTGGCTCACCACTAGGTTCAAAGACCGCCCACAACGGGGTTACGAGTTGCTTAAAAAAGGGAAAAGTCTCCCGTTTTCAACACAAGCAGAGCGTCTTCGACCGCCTCGCTGGCAACAATCCGATCCCCCCCCTCTGCATAGACACGCTCCCAAAGCACTCCTGCCTTGCGGTTGTGGGGGCTGAAGCCAGTAACTGGGTGGTGCATGCCTGGCTCAACCGCTGTCCGCTGCCAGCTGGAATCCGCTGCGGAGCCGAGAAGAAAATCACCCGAATTTGCCTCCACCTTCAGGCTCTGTCTGTTTCTGAAGCGGAGGGTCACCTGCCGTTCTTGCGTGAACAGGCGGTCGTGCTCGATCCATGCCTCTCACAGGTGGAGCGACTGCGCACTGCTGGAGTGAAGGCCTTCTGGATCGATCCACAGACTCCGCCCAGCAACTGGCTCGGCGAGCACAACAGTCCAGAGCGCTGTGCGCAGCGCTCTGGACTGCCAAAACCCGACAGCCTCGGAGGGCATGGCCGAAGCCTCTGGATCGGCAGCCTCGGTCATCAGGCGCATCACTATCTGACATCAGCGCACTGGTCATTGCCACACTTCGACAGCTGGTTGGTCGCAGATGTGGATGAGGCAAGATTGCTGGCAAACTGGCTGAACCACTGCAACCGTTCCGGCCTGCAGCTGGTGCGGTTCGGAGCCGTACCTCCGGAGTGGCAAGGTGATCGCTGGGCAGCCCTAGAACGTCCGGAGGGAGAAGGCAACTGGCTGCCAGCTGCGCGGCTTCCGCCCCCCCAGAAGCCCGAGGATGTGGAGGAAGAGCTGACGTGGCGCCGAACTGGCTGCTCCGGTGTGATCCCACCCGAAGCTGCACCTGACACGCTGACCCTTTGGCAGAGGCCAGCAGCTCATGTTGAAAGGTCGCATCTGGAGGCAGCGGTATGCATCAGTCTGTACAATAAAGGAAGCCAACTCTCAGAAGTACTCGACAGTGTGCACAATCAGACGCTGGAGCAGCTTGAACTGATCATTGTAGACGACAATTCCAGTGATGACAGCGTTGAACGTGGCCTGGCCTGGCTAGATCAAAATGGTCACCGCTTCAGGCGAGCGCTTATGATTAGGCACACCACCCATGGTGGAGTGGCAGCCACCCGCAACACGGCTGTCTCAACAGCTTGGGAGCAATGGTACATGGTACTCAATGCCAATAGTGTGCTGAAACCCGAGGCCATGAAGCTCTGTCTGGCCGTTGCAGGTAGAGCCCCGTTGAGCACGGCAGCGGTACAACCCCTGGTGGAAGAGAATGAAGAACGCAAGGGCTCGCAGGGTTTGGCATCCAGCACAAGGCTTAAACCGGTGGTCTCTCAAGCGGCATTACTAGTGGAGGGAGGGCGTTTCAGTGGCTGGGCACTAATTCGACGTGAGACCTGGAAGCGGCTGGATGGCTACGCCAACATCAGCGATGAGTGGATTGATTTGGATTTCTGGTTTCGCATCATTGAAGCCGGCTGGCATGTGCTGCACTGCCCTCAGGTTTTGGCGTGTGAGGATTGGCAAACAAGAACCTCAAACAACAAAAGCCAAGGCGATGCACAACAACGCATGACGTTTCGAATCATGCAATCGCGCCATCCATGGCTGAGGCTTTGTGAGGCTCAAGAGTTATGACGCTGCATTGGAATCTCGAAGAGATCATGCTCAATAAAGGAGCATTTTTCCTGCGCGGCTGGCTCTTTGATGAAAATCGCTCGATCAACAGATTAACGCTAATCTTGCGCAATCGACTGGGCAAGGACAAGGATAGATTAGATATAATCCATGAACAGCCAAGAGTCGATGTGGCTGCACGTTACCGCCACACTCAGAATAGCAAGAATGCCGGCTTCGTGGGCCTGGGCCGCTTCCATTGCCTACCCAGTAGAAATGACAGCTTGCATCTTGGGATTATGTTCGGGAATGGCGAGGTTGAATACCTCAAGCTGAAGGCCGACGCCGCATTGAACCCATCTGCACATTCGCGCTGGGGAGTCATGATGAAGCTATGGATAACGATGGCAGCGCAAGCATGGACCCTGGCAAGAAATGGCAATTGGCATGAGATTTGGCATCGAATGTCAATGAGGTTAAGCCATTTAGGGGCGAACTCACTTCCACGGGAAGAGCAGTGGAAGCAGATGCTCAATCGCGTGATGAACAAGAGTCCTGTGCACCTGATTGTTGATCATGACCTCGGTGGTGGTGCCAATCACTACCGCGAGCAACAGGTTGAAGCATGGCTGGCCGAAGGATCAACAGCGGTCGTGCTGACCTTCCAGATCAGCAAGCTGGCCTATGGTCTTTCAATCCATAGGCAGGGCAACAGGGTCGACTACAGCACAACCAAGGAGGACCTGCTACTGGACGCTCTAGGGGCGCTTTGCCTAGATTCGATTGTGTTCAACAACGCGGTCTCCTTCCGTACTCCGCTCCAAATCCCACCGCTGCTGATCAGCCTGAAACAACGCAATAAGGCGCGGCTAACGGTTCTCCTGCATGATCACTTCACAATCTGTCCGAGCATCTATTTGCTCGATAATGAAGGCGATTTCTGCACTGTTCCAGATCTCAACCGCTGCAACCAATGCCTGCCGGCAAATAATTATCTCTTTTCATCATTTTACCATGGCACGATCAGCACGTGGCGATCAGGCTGGGGGCAACTTTTGGCTTACGCGGACACGATCATTGCCTTTTCGGAATCCTCGGCTTCGCTGATTCGCGATGCCTACCCGGAGTGGCAGCAGTGGGCCCGTATCGAGATCAGACCTCATCTCCTTAACAGAACTCAGGAAGCACCATTACGCCCCGCGAAAACCAGCAGCATGATCATTGGCGTCGTCGGTCAGATCGGCTTGCACAAAGGCAGCCATATCATCCGTGATCTTGCTGAAGAGATCCGGGCTCAGGCAGCGGAAGAACGCATTATCGTAATTGGAAGCCTGGAATGCAGGGTAGATGCTTTGGTGGTCCACCAAACCGGCCGGTATAAGCGTCAAGAGCTGCGCCAGCGCCTTGCTGATAGTGGTGTCAACATCATCCTCTTTCCGTCCATCTGGCCTGAAACGTTCTCCTATGTCTGCTCTGAACTGATACAGCTGGAGCTTCCGATCGCCTGCTTGAACATGGGCGCACAGGCCGAAAAGATTGCCAGCTATCGACGCGGCAGGATTCTCACTAGCAAAGAACCTCACAGCATATTGATGGGCCTTCGCGAGTTCTACACTGAGACCTATAGGTAGCCAGGTCTTGCATCAGAACAACAAATTGCAACCAAAACAATCATGACCGCCAGCATACCGGAATCTCGATCACCAACGGCATCAGAAGGCCGGGTGCTGGTCTATACGAGCGCAGCCCTCAATTATCTACCCAAGGTTCGTATCCTGTTTCGCTCCCTACGACGACACCATCCTGATTGGCGACTACATCTGCTGTTGGCGGAATCCACAGCGACCGGTCTCCACATTGCCACGGAGCCGATCGATGTTGTGGTGCCAATCGCCGATCTCTCGATAGCCGACTGGGCCCCCTGGGCCTTCTGCCATACCCTCACGGAGCTGGCAACAGCCATCAAACCATTCATGCTGCAGAGTTTGCTCAGCACAGCAGAAGAAGGGGATAAGATTATCTATTTAGACCCTGACATTGCCGTTTTCTCGACCTTACAGGATATCATCGACGCCCTCGATGATGCTGCGATCGTTCTGACCCCCCATCAGACCAGTGCCGAAACAAATCTCGCCGCAGTGGTGGACAACGAGATATGCAGCCTCAAACACGGCATCTACAACCTCGGATTCATCGGTGTTCGCTGCAGTGCGGTTGGCAGGGACTTTGCCCGCTGGTGGAGCGATCGCTGCTACTACTTCTGTCGCGATGATATCCGCCAAGGGCTTTTCACCGATCAACGTTGGATTGATTTGGTTCCAGCTTTGTTTGACGATGTGCGAGTTCTTCGCAACAGCCGCTTCAACCTAGCCACATGGAACATCACAACTCGTGTCCTTCTGCAGGATGCTGATGGCAACTTCAGCGTCGATGGTGCGCCGCTCGGCTTCTATCATTTCACCGGGTTTGATAGTGGAGCACATCGGATTATGGCTCTCAAGAATGGTTTCGGCAATGCCCCTCTTGAGGCGATTATCAGCTGGTATGAGCAGCAGCTCCGAGCATCAGAGAGAAAGCCAATGCCTGAATGGACACTGGCTCGTTACAACAATCATGAACTCATCAAGCCAGAGCATCGAGAGCTGTATCGTTTTCGGGTGGACTTGCAGCAAGCATTCCCCAACCCTTATGACGCAGACGGCTATCTGCGCTGGTGGAAAGCCCATGGCGAAGCGAGTCGTCATGCCTATCAAAGAAAACGCCAGGAAAATAATTTTTACCTTACGGCTGGCTACCTAAGCCCGGCAAGATCTGAGTGCAAGACCGCTTCCTTGATAACTCCATTTCAGCCACAACGCCAAAGATGGGGCTCGATCGCAACGGTTCTGCGGCAGAGCTGGCGACTGCTCCGCAACAACGGTTGGCGTCATGTCATCACGCGGTTGAAGCGATGAAAACCATCGCGCTCAGCTCCGAACTTCATCGCATGAATGCCCAGCATGTGATACTTTTTGAACAGAAGTCAAGGCGGCAGTAACTCCAGCAAACGGTTCATAATTCAAGATTGCGAGCATCGATCTGTCTGCCTGAGAGGCCAAGCAAAGCCGCATTCAAATATAGATTTTCAAGACCATTGAATTCAGGCTCAAACCCGCTGTCCAATTCCAGCAAAGCACCAATACGACCGTGGCACCGCACTTCACCACTACTGGGCCGTAACGTACCGCAGATCAACTTGAGCAACGTGCTTTTTCCTGATCCATTACGCCCCACAATGCCGAGCATCTCGCCGCGCTGCAGCGAGAAACTAACATCGCTGAGGGCTGCGAATTCATGGGAGTATGAGCGCCTACCCCTCCATACTGCCTCTTTAATCTTATCGCGTGGATGAGCATAAACTTAATAGCTTTTGGATAGTATGCGTACATCCAGAATTGAATCTTCCTGGCAGCTTACACCCCTTAACGCTCCGCATTCAGGGGGTCATTTGATTGATTAGATTGCTATCCATGAATCTCTGAGTTGATCATATGACGCTGGCAACGCTATGGCGGATCCGTTCAAAGAATCGGATGGCCGCTTCAGCAGCGACAAAACTCAATACCAAGGCTATTAGAAGATAGGTGGGATTTGGTTGCTCTGCTTGGATGAGCACAAGACGCGTCTGATGGACAAGCTCAGCGATTGGATTTAAGCTGAAGGCAAGCCTCATCGAGATTGGCAGCGGAGACAGTGGATAGAAGACTGCACTCATAAACACCAGCAACATCGCAAGCAATGATGTTACTTGCGGAAGATCTCTGAGAAACACACCTAGTGACGACATCAGCCAACTAAGTGCGAGAGCGATCATCAGAAGAGGCAACCAAACCATGGGCAGCCATAGCAAAGAAAACGAAAGCGAGCGAACGATAAGAAGCTGAAAAGTAAGTAGAATCATGACGTTGATTATGGCGCGGAATAAAGCCGTCAATACTGAAACAACCGAGAGAATTTGCAGGGGGAATACCACCTTTGCCACAAAGTTGCGCCGTGCGGCCACAAGGATTGGGGCTTCATTGACAACTTCAGCGAATCGATTGAAGGTGATCAGCCCTGCGAAGAGATTGAGCACCGCACCCCATGGGCCGAGCTCGCCTTCGCCCCAACGACTTCGAAAAACGACTGTAAATATGAACGTATACACAGCAAGTGTCAATAATGGCGCCAGAATGGCCCACCCCCCTCCCCAGCAGGGAGCCGCGATAGCGGGAGGTGATGGCGCGAATCGTATGACGTCTGATCGATTGCCGCCATATCCAGATATCCACAACGAAATGGATGTGCAAGCCCAACTCCAGACGACTTCAATGCCGCACACACCCTAGCGTGATAAATTGCCGCAAATCAAGCAACCAATGAATCACCAGATCGGCAACCAGGAGGCAAGTTCGGCGAAATGGATCACCCTCAGGCGGCAAACATTCGGCAGCCGTTCAACTGCGACCAATCCAGCCTGCTGTGTGCTTTGCCTGTTGCGTGTCAGCCGCTTTCATCATTGCGAGATCTGGTTTGCTCCGTGAGCTGACGGATAGGGCTGTGCCTCCGTGCCCATCAGCGGCCTGGCTTCCGTGCACTCCAGCCGACGCTCACGTCCACGTTTGCGAACCTTGACGATGTCGCCATTGGCGCCAGTTTCAACCCCTTTGAGACCCTTAACGTCAAGACCAAGGGCAACGCAACCTGCAAGCTCTGGGTGCGGGAAGGCCTTGAGCGCCTCGAAGCGGGTGCGAGTGCAGCGCAGCAAGGCCGGCAAGGGCGGCAAGAGCTGGTGACCGCCATCACCGGCCTCGAGATCGCCGAGGCCGAGGCCAAGGCCCTGCTCAAGGCGCTCAAGGCCACAGCCGGCACCGGCGGCACCCTCAAGGACGGCGTGATCGAACTGCAGGGCGATCAGGTGGCGATCGCCCTGGCT
>CALPMR020000086.1 GCA_943324725.2 Bordetella parapertussis
CCGGCTGGCCGGTGGCGGGGCAGAAGAAGTTCCAGTCGTCCCGTTCCAGTTCAATCAGTTGCATGGCTCTTGTCGTTGCTGGCAACAGTGTTGCCCTCTTGATGCTTACTGAGGTGGATCTGCGTGCGAAAGACGAGGATGGCGTGGCACGCCCCCTCCGCAATGGTCGCTTCGGCTCCCCCCATCACACCCGACCGTGTAGCGGCTCAGGCCGCGCGCACCATCGCCTTGCAGATGATCGAGGAGCGTGGCCGTGGAGCGGTGCTGGTGGGCGTCGCCAGGGTCGATGCCGCCCTTGAGCGCTTGCTGCAGGCGGTGCTGATCACTTCCCCCACCAAGACTGATGCTCTGTTTCAGGCTGATCGGCCCCTGGGATCCTTCGGGGCCAAGATCAGCCTGGCGCACCGCCTTGGCCTGATTGAGTCGCCGGTGGAGCAGTCGCTTCACACCCTGCGCAAGGTGCGCAATGCCTTTGCCCACTCCACCGACTCGGCGTCGCTCGCCGATCCCGCCCATGCCGGCCGCCTGGCCCAGTCCTATCGGGCAGCCCAGGCCAATCCACTCTGGGCACCGCTGCAGGCTGTGTTGCAACAAACCAGCGGCCCCGAAGGCCAGCCTGTGGATCTTGCCCTGCGCGACCACATCCTGCTGATCACCATCCTGGTGGCTTTTCTGGAGGCCGCCGCCCAGCAGCTGCGGCCCCAGCCGCCGGCAGTGGTGATGGGGTTTGGGGGGATTCAGTCGCCACGCTCGGAGCATGAAGAGCCCGCCTGATGTGCTGCCGCCCTGGCGCGCCCTTCTGAGGAGTGCCCGCGAGCGCGAGGGGCGCTCACCCCAGGCCCGCTGGCTGCAGCTGGCCACGGTGGCTGCCGGTGGCACGCCAAGAGTGCGCACCCTGGTGTTCCGGGGCTGGGCTGGGTCCACAGCGTTGGATCTACTCACCGATGGCCGTAGTGCCAAGCCCGCCGAGCTGGCCCAGCAGCCTGCAGTGGAACTGTGTTGGTTGCTGCCCCGAGCCCGCTCGCAGTTCCGCCTACGCGGCAGCCTGCAGAACTTGCCGCCTGAACAGGAGCAGAGGGAGCGCGAACGCCACTGGCAGATGCTCTCGCCGGGTGGGCGCGCCCTGTGGGGATGGCCCCCGCCCGGCGAGCCCTTCGACCCTGAGGCAGCTTTCCCTGAGCAGCTTCCAGATGGAACACCAATGCCGGATCACTTCCAGCTGCTGCGCATCGCCCTGAGCCAGGTGGAACTGTTGGAGCTCACGGGCCATCCCCATCGCCGCCGGTGCTGGCGAATGGAGAGCGGCTGGCTGGAGGAGCCCCTGAATCCATGAACGGGGGCGGCGGGAAAAGGGCCCTGTCGTTATCGCTTCAATAACAAAGCCGATTCCCCTCGTAGCGCACCTGCAGCAGCTGGATTGAAAACTGCCCGGCATGGGGTTTCCGGTCCATCTGCGGAGTTCAGCAGCAGTAGCAATCCTCAACTGCCCTGTTCGTAGCCAGTTTAACAGCTCTCGATCTATGAAACAAGCTGCGTCGCAGTCGATTGACCTGTTACAGGAGTACCTCATTGAAACCTTGGCCATCCTGGCAAGGCGGATTCATCGCTGAGATCTCGCAAACACGGGTGCAGAAAACCGAGGCCCGGTCAGTTCACTAATCAAGGATTCTTGCTAGCTCGGTGCACCCATTTCAGGGGGGACTATCATCTTTCAAAATAGGAATCACCAAAGCCACTAAAGCCGCAAGTTGCTGCTGAGAAAAGATTTCTGCATGACGGCATGCGAGGTGATGAACCCTCACAGGGCCGCGCACAAGCAGTCTCCAGACGCGAATCTGCGGCACCGCCTGCAGCCATGGTATCCACGGCGCGCGGGCCTGGAAAAACTCCACCCGAGCCTCGATGCAGTGCGCAGAGAAACGTCGCACCGCCCGCGTGAAACGATCGCTGGCCTTGGTATTCATTGGCGTATTGCGGGAGGCAGCCATGATTCGTCGCACCACTTCACTCGCCCGGACGGCGAGGTACTGCGGCCACTCTCGAGCAGGCATACCGGACATCATCTGGGTGTGGTGAGACAGGCCCGAAATCGACGCGAGAATGCGCCACAGCAGTTGTGCTCCGCGCGCGTTCCAGGGAAGCCTGCAAATTGGGTTCGTGTCAAAAACAAAGATGATCACCTCATGCCCTTCGCGTCGGAGTTCGGTCGCGAGTGCGTAGGCGAACCATCCGCCAGCCGAGAAGCCCGCAAGGCGGTATGGGCCTTCCGGCTGGAAAGACTGGACCTCCCGCGCATAGCCACGAGCCATCTCTTCGACGCCGCCCTGCGGTATCTCCTGCCCCTCGATCACATCGGCGCGGATGCCGTAGACCGGTTGGTCTGGGCCAAGCAATCGGGCGAAGCGATGGGCGTAGAAGACATCCCCACCCATGCCATGCACGACAAAGAGCGGCGTTTGCGATCCAGGCTGGTGCAGGACAACGAGTGACTTCCAGGCCGGCAGCCACGATTCGTCGGCCAGAAGTCGCGCCAGCGATGAAATCGTGGTCGCCTCGAAGAGCGTGGCAATCGGGATCCGACGCCCCAGCAGGCGCTCAAGTTCCACCGCCATCTGCACAGCCATGAGCGAATCCCCGCCCATCTGGAAGAAGTCGGCCGAAAAATCTACGTCCTCGCACATGAAGAGCCGACGCCAGACTCGCGCAAGCTCGGCTTCCAAGAGCGTCGGAGTGAATGAGGTCGATTCGTACGACTCGTCGAGACGGTCGGACTGGATCGGTTTGCCGGC
Source organism: Bordetella parapertussis (assembly GCA_943324725.2). GTDB lineage: Bacteria > Cyanobacteriota > Cyanobacteriia > PCC-6307 > Cyanobiaceae > Cyanobium. The sequence goes on from CALPMR020000086.1 coordinate 2,790, forward strand.
CAGGTCGCCCGAATCCGTGATCAAAGTCCCTTCCACCGCCAGACTTTCGAGCATCCTCCGATCGAGCTTGCCGTTCGCGTTGAGGGGCAGCGCCGGAAGGATGCTGACCTTCGCCGGCACCATGGCATCGGGCAGACGGGCCCGCAGCCACAACCGTACGTCGGTCGACCGCAGTTCATCACCTCGAAAACATGTCACGAATGCCACGAGTGACCGGCTCGTCTCGGTGGCCCCACGGACCACGACCGCAGCAGACCGCACGTCCGGATGTCCCACGAGCACCGCCTCGATCTCTCCGAGTTCGACGCGATGGCCGCGAATCTTGACCTGATGGTCCGTCCGACCGAGGAACTCGAGTTGCCCATCGTCTCTCCAGCGGGCGCGATCGCCACTGCGGTAGAGCAATGCGTGCGGACGTTCCGGGTATGGATCGGCGATGAACCGCTCTTCTGTGAGTTCCGGTTGCCGCCAGTAACCCCGGGCGACCGCAGCACCGCCGATCCAGAGATCGCCAGCCACGCCCGACGGCACCGGCAGCATGCTGCGATCAAGGAGACAAATCTTGGTGTTGGCGATGGGCCGACCGATCGGCGGGAACTCAGGCCAGACCAAGGGATCGGGCGGAAGAAGATAGCCGGTCGCGACATGCGTTTCGGTCGGACCATAGTGATTCCAAAGACGGCAACCTCCGAGTCGTGCGAAGAATCTCCGGATGGCCGGGGTTATTCTCAGTTGCTCCCCGGCCACGATCACCTCCCGGAGATTGAGCTGCAGCTGCGGGCTTGCCTCGGTCGCCTCGGCAAGATGCCCGAGCATCACGACGGGGAGGTACAGCCTCTCGATACCGTTGCGCTCCAGCATGAGCAGAAGGGCAGCCGGATCGATTCGCACCCTGTCGGGGATGAGGACGAGCGTGCCACCGCCGAGCCAGGTTGAAAACATCTCCTGGAACGAGACGTCGAACGCAAGGCTCGCAAATTGAAGTGTGCGCACTGCTCCGTCCATGCGCGTGGCCTGCCAGACGAGCAGGTTGACGAGGGAGCGGTGCGGCATCGCCACGCCCTTCGGCCGCCCTGTCGACCCCGAGGTGGAGAGCACGTAGGCCAACGACTCGGAGCAGCACCGCCCACGTCGGGGAACGCAGTCGGGGCGGATGCGGAGGTCGAGCCTGTGCGGATCAACCACTTGTGTATGAATCAGCTCTCCGAATGCTTCGGCGCTCTCGTCGGTCAGAATCAGGGTGGCTTCCGACCCTGCAAGCACCGCCTGCCGGCGCAGCGTCGGCCAAGCACGATCAAGAGGCAGGTAAGCCCCTCCGGCCTTGAGCACGGCAAGGACCGAGACCATGAGTGCGATGGAGCGTTCAAGGCAGATCGCCACGATTACTTCGGCTCCGACTCCCTTCTCGACGAGAAGATGGGCAAGTTGGTTAGCCCGTGAATCAAGTTCGGCATAGGTGAGGCACTCATCCCCGTCGACAATCGCCACGGCCTCGGGAGTCCGTGCAGCCTGTCGCTCGAACAGCTCATGAACGACACCGTCGAAGCATTCGGCGCGTTCGCCACGCTGCCAGGTCTCAATCTCCTCACGCTCTGATTCAGGGAGCACATTCAGGGATGCCGTTGGGGCATCGGGGGCTTGGAGAGCGGCAGCGATCAGCGTCGGCAGGCGACCGACGAGCCCCTCGATCGCAGCGGCATTGAAGCGCACGGTGTCGTAGATCACCTCGCCACGCAATCCCGCCTCCGCGTCTTCGCGGATGAAGAACTCCAGATCAAACCGAGCGGCACCCGGGGGAAGGGGAAGTCGCTCCACTTCGAGACCCTTCATGTTGCTCAACGACGACATCGGCATCGCGACGAACTGGAGCAGCACCTGCACGAGCGGATTTCGGCTGAGGTCGCGATCGATCTTCAACGCCTTGACGATTTGCTCGAAAGGAAGTTCCTGATGGGCATAGGCTTCGATCGAAGTCCGGCGGACTTGCGCGAGCAATTGCCGAAAGCTCTGCCGATTCTCGAATCTCGTGCGGATCGGCAGCGTATTCACAAAAAAACCGACCAATGGCTCGAGGCTCGGGTGGCTGCGCCCCCACAGAGGAATCCCGACCGCGAAATCGTCCTGATCAATGTGCCGGTGAAGCAGCAGCGCCACCACTGCAAGCAAGCCCATATGCAGGGTAAGGGCTTCGGACCGGCAGAGATCTTCGAAGCGGGAGGAAAGGGATCGCCCGATCCGAAAAGTCACCGCCCCACCTTCGTGACGTCCGCTGAATGGACGACGAGGATTCTCGGGCAACGCGAGTGGCTCGACCCCTTCGAGTTGTCGAGTCCAGTACTCGAGGAGTCCTTCCGCGCGCGGGCCGCTGATGCGTTCACGCTGCCAGACGGCATAGTCCTGGTAATGAAGGCACAGTGCGGGGAGCACCGGAGCACGGTCCTCGCAGGCTGCATTGTAGAACTCACTCAAGTCCTCGCATAGCACGTTGCGTGACCACCCGTCGGAGGCGATGTGGTGGTGATTGAGTAGCAGGAGATGCTCGTCGTGACTGATTTCCAGGAGGCGTGCGCGCAACAGCACTCCCGACTCGAGATCGAACGGCGTCGATTGATCCTTTCGAAGCCAATCGTCGACAAAAGCATCCACGCTGCGACCGCCGAGGCGATCCGGGGTGAGTGGCAGCGGAAACGGGGGGTGAATGATTTGCTGCACCATGTCCCCGCGGAGGCGAAACGACGTCCGCAGGACGGGATGTCGCTCGATCAGACCGGCGAGGGCTTGCTGGAGGGCCGATCGATCGAGGATCCCTCGCAGGTGCCACAGCGAGACGAGGTGGTAAGCGGTCAGGCCGGGTTCCAACTGATGCAGAAACCAGAGGCGGGACTGGGCGAATGAAGCCGGGAACACCTCGCAGCCGGGAGGGCCGACCTCAGGCCATGATTCGGCAACGGGGATGGCGCGCGGGTGAGCTTCCGTCCGGAGCGATTGAAGACGGGCAATGCGGTCGAACAGGCCGCTTGGAGCGTCGAACCGAAGGCCAGCGGCTCGGGGCAGTCGTGCTTCCTCTTCAGCCAGCAACGGTTCGATCTCAGCAGCGAGTGTTCGAACCGTCGGATGGAGAAAGAGCATTGCCACGTTCAGTTCGATCCCGATGGCGTGCTCCAAACGATTGATCACATCGAGGCTGGAGAGTGAATCGCCACCGAGCATGAAGAAATTTGCGTCGCGGCCGGAGCAGTCCACGCCAAGGACTGTCGTGAACGTATCCTCCACCAACTGCTCCATCTCCCCTCGAGCGGGCGATCCGGACGAGCGAAGCCGGGCGGCCAATTGATCCGCCAGTCCACGCCGACGAAGCTTTCCGGTGGCAACGCGGGGCAGCGACTCAACGAACAGGATGCGAGACGGCACCTCGTGGGCCGGCAGGATCTCGATGAGATGATCACGCAGCTGTTCCTCTCCGACCGAGGCACCCGCACGGAGCACCACCGCCGCCGCGACATCTTCGCCCAAGGTGACGTGCGAGACGCCGAATGAAAGCGACTCCAGGACGGCGGGGTGGAGATTCAGGGCCTCATCGACCCGGAGAGGCTGTACCTTCATGCCGCCGCGATTGATCATCTCCTTGAGCCGACCACTCAAGGTGAGGTGACCATCCTCATCGAACCATCCCTCGTCCCCGGTCAGAAACCAGGACTGTCCTCGAGCATCCTGATGCCACCCGGTCTGTGCCTCATCTTCGTACCCTCGGGTGACGCAGCTGCCACGAATCGCCACCTCCCCGACCTCGGACGGAGGGCAAAGTTCGCCGTCGGCATTCAACACCGTCACGTCCGGCCCTGCCGGCACTCCGACCGTGCCGGGTCGCCGAGGCACGCCGCTTTCCGGAAGACGGGTGCTGCACACCTGGGAAGATGCCTCGGTCATCCCGTACACCTCTAGGACCGGGATATTGAATAGGGCTTCCAGTCGATCGCGAGCAAAAGATGCCAGCGGCATGGTGACGGATCGAAGGAATCGCAGGTCGCAGGCAAGCGGCGTTTCTTCGGACCGCTCCACCTCGTCGGCCAGGGCCAGCAACAGCGGCGGCGAGGCCGAGAACCATGTAGGACGCAGGCTGGTCAGCTGGGTGACAAGTTGCTTCACGGCCCGCTCGCGACAGCAGATCACGCTGCCGCCAGCCAGCAAAGGAGCGAGCAGCGTGGCCACGATCCCGTGAATGTGGACCATGGGCATCGCCGCCAGCGCGCGATCCTCGGAGTCCAACGCAAGAACTTCAACCACCGAACAAGCACCGGCGAAGATGTTGGCGTGACTGAGAGGGATGACTTTCGGCCGGGACGTCGTGCCGGACGATTGCAGCACCAGCGCGATGTCGTCGGAAGCAGGAAGCGGGAGTGAACCGGCTCGGTGTGCTGGCATTCGGAACGGGTCGAACGCGATCACGTCGAGCCCCAGGGCCTCGGCTGCCTGCAGCACCTCCGGGGGCGGTTGATTGCCAACCACAACCCTGGTCGCCCGGAGCCGGCGCAAGTCCTCTTCGGCGATCTCCCGTGAGCGAGCCTGCGTGAGTGGTGCCACGGTCGCCACCGCCATCCCCGCAAGCAAGGCTGCTGCCCGCGCCGTTCCTGGTGGCAGCCAAAGCGCCAACCGATCGGCTCGCTCGATGCCCTGATCCAACAGATGCCTGGCCGAGGCCTGCACTGACGATGCCAATGCCCCACGTGACACGATCTCGCCATCGGCGCTGATCAAGGCTGGGCGATCAGGGGCGGCGACATCGCCGTTCAGCCACCACCAAGTGACCGCGGATGGCTCGTATGGAGTGGCTGAGAGTGGCATGGAGTTGAATTCGGCTCGGGCCTTCCGGACCGAGGCTGCCGACGGAGATGGTCTGGTATCTTTCCGAAGTCAGTAAAACGCTGTTGGCCCGATCCCATCGGTCGCGGCACGCTCCAACAACTCAGGCAATTGTTCAGGCGTGGCCATATGGGCCATCGGCAACCAAGTATGCAGAAAGTTGTGTAGTTTTCCGATTCTATTGTCGATCGCAATGCAAGGCACTCCGAGGATACTGGCGCAGATCACCCCGTGGAGACGGTCGGTGATCACGAGTTGCCGCCCGGCCATCTGAGTACAGGCCTCGAACACCATGTCGAGGCTGAGCCTATTGAGGGGTGACGTCCGAGAGAAAGTTTGCCAGTGTGATGCCAACCCCCGCTGCCACCGATGGCGCTTGATGGCGACGCGGGGCATGAGAAGGCGTCGTTGCAGGATCTCCCGAACACCGCCTGCCACGGAGCGACTGAAAGGCAGTCTGCGATCCCCCCAAATCCAGCGACGCTCCAGAGGGAGCCAATCGGTGATGTCCGATCGATCGCGCCAGGGGGACAGCGTCCGCTCCCAGCTGGAGGGAATCCCCTCCTTGTCTCGACGTCGCAACACGAGCCAGGGTCGGCGCGATGCTGGCGGCGGCAATCCCTGGCTCTCCGGGACAACATCACCGACGGGCAGGACGAAGGCCATGTCGGGGGAGAGGATCAGTCGGCAGCCGGCAAAGTGGTCTTGCGCCAACCGGAAGCTCGCTTGGTCACGGAGCACGAGCGTGAGGTTGGGGTGCCCCTGAAGGATCGCGGAGGCCTTCTGAAGTCTCGCCCGATCGCGAAAGTGAATGCTCTGCGGGAAGATGATCAGCGGATTGCGACGATGGCGCAGAATCACTCGTTCGATGAACTCTTGAAGCCAAAGCCATGTATCTCCCAACTGCCCGCCGCCGCTGAGCACGATCGGCTGACCACCGATGGCCTGTTCGAGGGCCATCGGGCAATATCGATCCGGAGCCGTGATGTAGTCCACCGAGATCTGCCTGACCCGTTCGAGATAGTGGACCTGGGCAACCCAGATCAGGTGATCGCCAACGTTGCCATGACTGGGATGGTTGAGCAGACCGCAGTGCTGAGCTTCAGCGAGGGCGGGAATCTCCGCCAAGCGCCGCTGCACGATCGAGCCGAGCGGGGAAACTGTCTCTGATTGCATCTCCGTCATCCGCCGAATCTGCAGCCCAACCGTAGCGAGCCGTCTCGTCCACCTAGGGAAAGACGTTTAGCCCGGTCCATGCGTATGACGCCCGCCCTCCGTGACCTCCGCAGGGGCAACGAGATCATCGGGGCCACAGAGTGGCAGGAAGCGGCCACTCCGACGATCAATCCGCGCAGTGAGGCCGACGATGGCGCCCGACAGGAAAGCGCGTAGCCGAACCGCGCGACGGGGGGGGCTGGGCAGGTCGACGCCGGAAGCACCCCTGATCCATCGCGAGGCGGCCACGGCGAAGCACGGCAGCGACCGGAAGCCGCCCAACCGCAGAGTCTTTGCCATCGCCGCGCCGCTGCCACGCATGTAGCTGGCGATCAAGGTGTCAAGTTCCCTGCCCTCGCGATACCCATGATGGATGACGCCTGCTGACGGAGTCTCTGCGACCGTGAAACCGGCGAGGAGCATTCGCATGCAGAGATCGTTTTCCTCGGCGCTTGCCAGTGGCGTTCCCGCACCAAGTTGGTCGTCGAACCCCCCGATGCTTTTCCAGGCTGCGATTCGCAGCGCCATGCAGGACCCCATGCCATCGACCCTGGCTTTGGAGGCCACGCCGCGGTGACTGGCCGGATGGCGGACGACGTAGGATGTATAGCCGCCCCGGTTGCTCCGGAAGCGGGCGGACTTCGTCGAACCGTACACAAGGCCGACATCACGCGACCGATCGAACGCAACCGCGAGGTGGTGGAGCCAGCCGGCTTCGGGGATGCAGTCGTCATCGGTGAAGGCGACGACGGTGGCGCCAAGAGCCTCCGCGATGGCGATGCCGACGTTGCGGGCTCTGGAGAGACCTATGGCCGCATGTCGATAGCGGAGAAGTTTCGGCTCGTGAATGAATCGCTCCAGCGGATGGTCACCCTGCAGGCCGGACTGGTCCACGATGATGACTCGAAGGGGTACATCGTCATCCCTCAGGAGCGCATGCACGGCATCGGCCACCATGGGGGGGTGGTGTCTCGTGCAGATGACGACGGCGGTCTGCTCGACGATGGACGGACCAGCCTCAGACATGCGACAAGTCGCAAAAATATCGTGCTTCACAGGAACGCTTGTGTGAACAGACCCACCTCAGGTGCGACCAGCTGCTCCGCTAGCGTTCGATTGCGTTAATATTATAGCATCGGCCCCGACTTAGAGGTTTCACCTCCTGGGTTGACGAGTAAGGCACTCCTTGTTCCGGGCTTGTCGTTGAGCCAAGCCGAGGGGGGTCGATTTGCTCTCCTGTTTTGCTCACATGAGAAGTTCTAGAGCCTCGGACGCCTGGGCGTCTTTACTCCGCTGCGGCAGCGGCGCGTCAACGATTGGAGCAAGCCGAGAAAGCCAGAGCCAAAGCGGTTGCTGCCCAGGAATCGGCTGCAGCGGCTGCTGAGCAGGCCGAACTGAACAAGAAAGCCGAGGCGGCAGCGGCCAGGGCCAAAGCCGCGAGGGAGACGGCGATCAAGG
>CALPMR020000087.1 GCA_943324725.2 Bordetella parapertussis
GCGGAGGCGAAGGCCAATCCGAAGCTGGCCGATCGGCGCCGCTTCCTCGGGGTGGAGGGCAATCTGGGCAGCGAGCTGGGGCTGCCGGATGACTTCGTGGTGAAGCTGATTGCAGCGGTGGGCAACTACGGCGAGATCTATGCGCGCAATGTCGGAGAGGGCTCGCCCTTGAAGATTCCCCGCGGCCCCAATCGCCTTTTCCGGGACGGCGGGCTGCTGATCTCGCCGCCGTTCCGATGAGCCCGACTCCCTGGTGGCGTGACCGTCGCGTGCTCCCCTGGCTGCTGCAGGGGGTGGTGGGTCTGGCGGTGCTGGTGGTGGTGGCCTGGCTGATGACCAACCTGGTGCGCAATCTCAGCGCCGCCGGGCTGCTGCTCAGCTGGCGCTGGTTGGGCCAGCCGGCCGGTTTCGATCTCTCGGAAACGCTGCTGCCCTTCAACGCCTCGATGTCCTACGGCCGGGCCCTGCTGGTGGGCCTGCTCAACACCCTGCGGGTGATCGTCTTCGCCCTGGTGGGCTCGAGTCTGCTGGGCCTGTTGGTGGGCATGGCCGCCTTCAGCCGCAACGGCCTGCTGCGTGGCCTGGCGAGGGTCTATGTGGAGCTGGTGCGCAATGTGCCGTTGCTGCTGCAACTGCTGTTCTGGTATTTCGTCGTCTTTCTGGCCCTGCCCGACGGCGCCGCCGCCCTGGGCTGGCCGGCGCTGATCCTGGCCAAGTCCGGGCTCTACATCGCCGGGTTCGCCGATGGCCGCTGGCAGCTGCCCCAGTTGCTGGCCAGCGGCTGGCAGGCTCCCGTGCAGCTGTCGGTCGAGTTCGCGGCGCTGCTCACCGGCCTGATCACCTACATCGGCGCCTTCATCGCCGAGGTGGTGCGCGGCGGCATCGCCTCGGTGCCAGCGGGCCAGTGGGAGGCGGCCAGCTCCCTGGGCCTGCATGGGTCCTCCATCCTGCGCCACATCGTCTTGCCCCAGGCCTTGCGGGTGATCGTGCCGGGCCTCACCAATCAGTACATCAGCCTGGCCAAGGCGTCGTCCCTGGCCCTCGCCTGCGGTTTCACCGACCTCTATTCCGTGGCTGAAACCACCCTCAACCAGACCGGTCGGGCGGTGGAGGTGGTGCTGGTGCTGCTGGCGGCTTACCTGGCGATCGATCTGTTGATCTCCGCCGCCATGAATGGCCTCAACCGGCTCGTCCAGGTGCGGGAGCGCTGATGAGCAAGAGCTCCGAGCCGTCGCCAATGTCGTTCGCCGCTTCAGCGGCACCCTCGCCGCTCCGGCGGCTGCAGCGGCAGCTGGCTCCCAGTGCCGCCGACGCCCTGCTGAGCCTGGGGCTGCTGGCCCTGATCGTCTGGGTCGCCCTGCAGCTGCTGGGCTGGGCCGTGGGCCGGGCCGACTGGGCGGTGGTCCAGCTCAACAGCATGCTGCTGCTGGTCGGCCGCTATCCCCTGGCCGAGCAATGGCGCCTCTGGTTGCTGGCCCTGCTGCTGGCGCTCCAGGCGGGCCTCAGCTGGGGCCTGTTGCGGGCCTGGCCCCGGGCCGATCGGCGTGAGCAGGCGCGCCTCTGGCCTCGCCACGATCGCATCGCCGCCCTGCTGATCGCCCTGCTCGCCCTGCTGCTGCCGTTCGCTCTGCACCTGGCCGGGCCCCTGCAGCTGAGCTGGTGGCTGCTGGCGGCCGCGCTGCTGGCCGTGCGCTGGGCGGCGGGTCGCTGGGGGGGGCAACTGCAGCGGCGGACCCTGAAGTCGGTGGCGGTTCTCTGGCCGCTGCTCTACCTGCTGGGGTTCTGGTTGATCGGCGGCGGCCTCGGCCTGGCGGCGGTGGCACCCGGCGACTGGGGCGGCCTGCTGCTCACCCTGGTGATGGCCAGCTTCGCCATGGCGCTGAGTTTTCCGCTCGGCGTGCTGCTGGCCCTCGGCCGGCGCAGCAGCCTGCCCTTGCTGCGCTGGGGCTCGGTGGCCTACATCGAATTCATCCGGGGTGCGCCCCTGATCACCCTGTTGTTCGTCGGACAGAACATCCTCGGCTTCCTGCTGCCCGGCGGCGCCTCGCCGGATCGCATCTGGCGGGCGGCCTGGGTGCTGACCCTGTTTGCCGCCGCCTATCTGGCCGAGGCCGTGCGCTCGGGTCTGGCGGCCGTGCCGCCCGGCCAGCTGGAGGCGGCCCGCTCCCTGGGGCTCAGCCAGGCCCAGGCGATGCTGATGGTGGTGATTCCCCAGGCGCTGCGGGTGGCCCTGCCCGCCATGGTGGGCCAGTTCATCGCCCTGCTGCAGGACACCACCCTGCTGTCGCTGATCGGCCTGCTCGATCTGCTGGGCACGGCCCGGGGCATCATGGCCAACCCCGACTTCCTCGGTCACAGCAGTGAGCTGTATCTGGTGCTGGCTGTCCTCTACTGGGGCTGCTGTGCCTCCCTGGGGCTCGGCAGCCGGGCCCTGGAGCGTCGCCTTGATCCCCGCAGCGTCGCCAGCCGGCGCTGAACTGCCGCCGGCGACCTCCCGCACCAGCACCGCCTTCACCATTCGCTTTCGCTTCCTGTTCCCCTTTCAGCCCTTGCCGCGCCGATGAACACGCCGAACCCTTGCCGCAGCGACGTGATGATCCACGCCGAAGCCGTGGAAAAGTGGTATCCCAACGGCTTTCAGGCCCTGCGTGGCGCCAGCCTGACGGTGAATCGCGGGGAGGTGGTGGTGATCATGGGGCCATCGGGTTCGGGCAAAAGCACCTTCATCCGCACCTTCAATGCCCTGGAGGATTTCCAGCAGGGCAGCATCACGGTCGATGGCATCGCCCTCTCCAACGACGTGCGCCACATCGATGCGATCCGCCGCGAGGTGGGCATGGTGTTCCAGCAGTTCAATCTGTTTCCCCATCTCACCGTGCTCCAGAACCTCACCCTGGCGCCGGTGCTGGTGCGCAAGCGCCCGCGGGCCGAGGTGGAGCGACAGGCCCGCGCCCTGCTGGAGCGCGTCGGCATCGCCGAGCAGGCCGAAAAGTTCCCCGGCCAGCTCTCCGGCGGCCAGCAGCAACGGGTGGCGATCGCCCGGGCGCTGTGCATGGAGCCGCGCGTGCTGCTGTTCGATGAGCCCACCAGCTCCCTGGATCCCGAGATGGTGCGGGAAGTGCTCGATGTGATTCAAGACCTCGCCGCCGATGACATCACCATGGTGGTGGTGACCCATGAGGTGCGCTTTGCCCGCCAGGTGGCCCACCGGGTGGTGCTGATGGATCAGGGCGAGGTGGTCGAGGAGGCGGAGCCGGAAACCTTCTTCACGGCGCCACGCCATGAGCGCACCCAACGCTTCCTGGAGCAGATTCTCTGAATCATGGTCGACACAATTGCCAACCCGGATGCCACACCGGCCAGCCTGCAGCGCTTCCGGGCGCGCCTGGCCGCCGGCGAGTCGCTGCTGGGAGCGGTGCTCACCCTGGCCAGTGCGCCGGTGGCGTCCCTGTTGGCGGCCAGCGGTTTCGACTGGCTCTGGATCGATCTCGAACATGGCGCCATCAGCCTCGAGAGCGCCCAGCAGATGATCTGGGCCAGCCAGGGCACGGCGGCGGTGCCCCTGGTGCGGGTGCCCTGGCATGAGCCCTGGCTGGTCAAACCGTTGCTCGATGCCGGCGCCATGGGGGTGATCACGCCGATGGTGGAAAGTGCCGAACAGGCCGCCACGGCGGTGGCCGCCCTGCGCTATCCGCCCGCCGGGATGCGCGGCTATGCCCCCACCCTGGCGCCGGCCCGCTGGGGGCTGTCGGTGGCCGACTATGCGGCGGTGGCCGATCGGGCCCTGCTGGCGATCGTGCAGATCGAAACGGCGGCGGCCGTGCAGCGGATCGAGCAGATCGTGGCGGTGCCCGGGCTGGATCTGGTGTTTGTGGGCCTCTATGACCTCTCCGGCTCCCTGGGGCTGCTGGGTCAGGTGGAGCACCCGCTGGTGGAGGCGGCGGCCCAGCGGGTGCTGGATGCGGCCCAGCGGGCCGGTGTGGCGGCGGGCACGATCGCCCTGGATCCGGCCACGAGGCGCCGCCGGTTGGAGCAGGGTTTCAGCTTTGTGGCGGTCGCCACCGATGGCTCGCTGCTGACGGGTGCCGCCAGGCAGGTGCTGGCGGAATTGGGGCGCTGACGGTATTGAAAACAGGGAGGAACAGAACCAGCCAATCGGAGCAGACTTGCCGCGGCTTCCCCTGCTGGTGCGGGGCTGATTCCGACGCGGCATCTGACCTCCAGCGACGATGGTTGCATCAGCGCAGTTCAGCTTCTGGCGCTGGAATGTCATGAGCTTGCAGCAGATTCAGCGCTCTCTGGCTGTTCATCTCGCCTATGGAGGCCATGGTCCGCAGCCGTGCTGCCCCCGCTAAGGCTGTCGTGATCCTGGCTCTGAACAAACCTGCAGCGGCGCCCAACCTGGTGAGCAGCCAGGGGGCGTTCGTCATGGTCGGCCAGCGGCTGGCCCCGGCCCCAGCAGCGCTGCTGGCTCCAGCGGTGACTTGCCTCGATCGCTGCCGCACTTGCCTGAGCCGCTGGCATCCTGGACATGCAGCGGGCCCTGATTCGGCGGCTAATCAAGCCAGGAAATGGATCACATCCAGATCGGTGCGTTCGGTTAACACACAGTAAAATCTTGCTCAAATCCTCCCTTGGCAGCTGCTTTGGCTTTGCCTGTCGACTAAGATCTGGAAATCAGACGGCAACATGAGCCGCCAACACAAAGACTAAGTAGTCCATTTCTCGCATGACGACCCAATTCTTCGGTTCTGATGACGGGCTTTTTGCTCAAGTGAAGTCTCTGGAAGAGGCTCTCTGGCTGGTGGAGGCCAGGTTGGATTCCTGGGCTTATGATCAACCTTATGATTCATTGACGAGTCGGGTTCGAAGTCGAGAAAGTCGCAACAGTTCCGCCCCTATTTCTGCAGGAGTGGTCGGCGGTATGGCGGATGAATGGCAAGGCGAAAACGAAGGCCTTGGCCTCTCAACTGGTCTGGAGATTGTCAATACATTATCTTTAAGCTGTGAGAAGAGCCCATCCTTTGCCTCTTCTGGTGGTCATGGCGAACGCTTGGGTTTGAACCTTGATTGGTCGCCAGCAGCGAGTCCCAGTCAGGCGGAAATCGTTCTGCTCACTGATGTTGCCCATGCCTTGCTTCAACGTTCAGGGGCTCAGTCCTCGGGCGATGCTCGTGAACCGGACTCCTGGCTCGATTGGAATCGTCGGGATGGGGAGAGCGGTTTAACGAATGGCGAGTCACCCGCTGATCAAGCGCTGACGATCGCGCTCAAGGAAGGCAGTCCATCCTCGGCGCAGCCTTCCCCGGCGGATCTCGATGCGATCAATCCGCTCTACCACCTCAGGGGATGCGGTTGCTGCGCTTGCAGCATGCCCGATGTTTTCGCCCCGCATTCAGTCAGCGCCAAAGTCGTATCGACGAGGTCGTCAGCGCTGCCAGGGCCCCAGGCACCTCTGGCGGCACCGGCGGCGGCGGCATCCTTGCAGGTGCTGGGGAACTATTTGCAATCTGGCTTCTGGACATCTAACGGAACGATCCCGCGTCGCTACAATCTTGGTACAACTGGTCGCAATCCCAATGCTGGGCAACTTCTCTACAATATTTCTGGTTGGGGCTCGGATGCAAATGGGTTAACCGCGGACAGGAAGGCTTTGGTGCGTGAAGTCTTTAAGCTTTATAGCGCGGTCTTGGGCATCAACTTCCAGGAGACAACGTCAACGGGCACTGAGGTTGATTTCTTCTTTCGAGATAACGCATCAGGAGCCTACTCCTCGCCGGCCGGAAGTAGCTATGGCGATGGGGTTGACTGGTCGGAAATCAATATAGCATCGAGCTGGTATGGATCAAGCTCTCAGTATAATGGATATACTCTTCAAACGACTTTGCACGAAGTTGGCCATTCGCTTGGATTGGGCCACCAGGGAAATTATAACGGAACTGTTGACTACGCCACCCAGGCTGTTTACGCCAATGATTCATGGTTTGAGTCCATGATGTCGTATCTGCCGCAAAATAGCAGTCCGTATTTCAATGTTTATAATCCCGTTACGGCTGCGGCAGGCATCAGTTACAGCTGGCTTGAGACGCCGATGGCGGCGGATTGGATCGCCTTGGATGCGATTTATGGCCCCCAGGGCTATGGCGTCAACCGGTCTTTCCTTGGGGATACAGTTTATGGAGTAAATACAAGCATCACCTCAGCCGTCAGCGATGTCTGGAACAAATTCAGCACCAATGCTGGCTTGACCACTTTTACATTGATCGACGGAGGCGGCTATGATCTTTTGGATGTCAGTAATTTCGGCACTAACCAGGTCATCAACCTGCTCCCTTCTTCTTCGGGATCGACGTCACCTTCTTATTCCAATATTGGCGACAAAGTTGGCAATCTTACGATTGCCGTGGGCACCATCATCGAGGCTGCAAACGGTGGAAGTGGCGCCGATACTTTTTACGGCAATGATGTCGCGAACACCTTCAGGGGTAACGGCGGTAACGATAGCTTTTATGACAGTATAGGCTCTGATATTTACTATGGTGGAGACAACATAGACGCTCTCTTCTTCGCGGAGTCCGTCAACCTCTTCACGGTCGCCTACAATTCCTCCACTTCTTTCCTTTCAGTAGCCAAAAATTCTTCTGCTGACGTCGATCTGGTCTCCAGTGACATCGAGTCCATCAGCTTTGGCGGCGCTGTCTATGCCTTCGCTGGCTTTGCCGATAGCACGCCCCCAACGTTGCTGAGTTCGACCCCAGCGGACAATGCTCAGCTGGTGGCTGCGGCAGCCAATATCGTTCTGAATTTTTCTGAAACTGTCCAGGCGGGCACTGGTGTTATTGTTATTTCTAATGGCTTGGATGTGCGATCTATCAGTGTTACAGACGCAAGTCAGGTTGCTTTTATTGGTGCCACTGTTACGATTAATCCCTTCCTGGACCTGGCCGCTAATTCCACTTATTCGATCCAGCTTGCCGCCGGAGTAATCAAGGATATTTCGGGCAACAGCTTTGCTGGTATTTCCGATGCCACCACGCTCAATTTCACAACGGCGCCTTCGCCAGTTCTCTCGATCGCAGCCAGCGATGCGCTCAAGGCAGAGGGCAACAGCGGCAGCACTGTCTATAGCTTCACGGTCAGCCGCAGCGGCGATCTGAGCGCCAGCAGCACAGCGCTGTGGAGCGTCAGTGGCTCGGGCGCCAATCCAGCTAGTGCCAATGATTTTGCCAGTGGCTCCTTTGCCGGCGGCACGGTCTCGTTTGCCGCCGGCGAATCGAGTCAGCTGATCACTGTGCTGGTGGCTGGCGACACGGTTGTCGAAAACGATGAGGCGTTTGCCGTGACGCTGTCCACCGCCAGCAACGCCACCATCTCCACAGCCATCGCCTACGGCACGATCAATAACGATGACGCGCCGCCGCAATTGTCGATTGCAGCCAGCGATGCGCTCAAGGCGGAGGGCAACAGCGGCAGCACTGTCTATAGCTTCACGGTCAGCCGCACGGGAGATGTCAGCGGCGGCAGCAGTGTCAATTGGGTGGTGAGTGGTTCGGGGCTCAATCCGGCAGATGCCAGCGATTTCGGCGGCAGTTTTCCTTCCGGCACGGTTGTGTTTGCCGCGGGTGAAACCAGCCAGCAGATCACGATGAATGTTGTCGGCGATGTCAGCGCTGAGTTTGATGAGGGCTTCACCGTCACCCTCTCGAATCCGAGCAATGCCTCGATCAGCGGTGCCAGTGCCAGTGGTCAGATCAACAATGATGATGTGGCGGTGCCGGTCGTGACTCAGATCACCAGCTCGGCCACGGATGGCAATCTGGCAATCGGCGAAACGGTTGTCTTTTCGGTTTTGTTCTCTGATGTTGTTAATGTCGTCGGAAATCCGGTTCTGAATCTTGCCAATGGAGCAAGTGCAACCTATGGCACGGGTTCGGGCACGCCAACACTGACCTTTGTCTATACCGTGTCGGCGGCTAACTCCAGTACACCTGATTTGGCCACCGTCAGTAGCAATGCCATCGGCTTGGCTGGGGCTTCGATTCTAAATATCATTGGCACTGCTGCTAATCTCTCGGGGGCAAATGGGGTGAATCCCAGTGGTATTGTGGCTGTGGATACAACTTCAATCGCTGTCACATCCATGACGGTTGATGGTAATACCATCGTCCTGGCTTTCAGTGAGTCGCTCAAGGGGGTGAATCTGGTTGCCTCAAATTTCAGTCGTCAGATCGGTGCTGCCACAGCCGTGTCAGCGACGGCCATCAGTCTCGATATCTTAAATAATAAGGTTACTCTCACGTTCGGCACTGTTTCCGTTGCGAATCCTGTCCCGACCAGCACCTCCGCGGTCAAGCTCAGCTATGTCGCGACAACCGGCACCGCCGCCTCGGGATTGATCACTGATCTGGCTGGCAATCCCCTCACCCCGTTCAGCAGCCAAGTCGTTGCTACCTATCAATCCGCTGCCACCGTCTCCACCTTGGGCAATGGAGGCACCACAACGCCGGCGAGCTCCTATAGCAATCTTGTACTCACAGGGGCTTTGGCAATCAACGGCAATGGCAATGCGTTGGCTAATTCTATTGCAGGCAATAATGCCAGTAATGTTCTAGATGGCAAAGGTGGAGTTGATCAAATCGACGGCCTTGATTCTAGAGACATCTATATGGTAGCCCTGTCCTCCGACCATCCTTCGGCTGAATTTCAGGATTCGGGCGTGTCCGGTGTTGATGAGGTTCGTTTCAGCTCCGCCATTGCAGGTCAGACCCTGACCCTCTTCGCCGGTGATACGGGGCTGGAGTCGGCGGTGATTGGGACCAGAACAGCAGCTTCAGCCGTCACCACCGATACCACGGCGCTGAACATCGATGCCTCCGCTGTGCTCAACGGCCTCTCCATCACTGGCAATGCCGGCAATAATTCACTCAAAGGCACGGCCTTTGCCGACAGCTTCGTTGGCAATGCCGGTATCGATATCATCACCGCTCAGGCGGGGGCTGATGTCATCACGGGGGGGACTGGACTGGATCAACTCAGCGGTGGCGCTGATGCTGACACTTTTACATACGCCACCCTGGCTGATGCTGTTGTCGGTGGTACCACCACGGCTCGCACGTTCGAAAAAATCACCGATTTCCAGATTGGCCTCGATAAAATTGATCTTCTCGGCACAACAGCGCTGCGCCCTGTCAAGGTGCTTGGCAGTGTCACGGCTTTGAGCGATGCCGCCATTAGGGCCCTGCTCAACGTCACGTCCCCCGCCGCCAATTTTGCGGCCAACACCGCCTCCACCTTCACCTTCGGCACGAGCACCTATCTGGCGATCAACGACGCCACGGCCGGGTATGCCTCCGCCACTGATGCGATCATTGACATCACCGGTTATAGCTTTGCCGCTGGATTCAATAGCCTGACCAGTATCGCCATCGCCTGATTCAGGCGATGGCGGATTGCATCAGCTCCAGGCCATGCAGACCTTCATAGAGGAGGTAGGCGGCAAACAGGATCGCCAGCACACCGACCAGCGCTTCGGCCCGGTGCTGCAGCCAGTCGTTCAACTTCTCGATCGGTTCTCGGATCGTGCCGGACGTGGCGATCCACACCAGGGGCGGTAGCAGCAGCAGGGAGCCGGCCATCAACGTGAAGACACTGCTCACCTCCAGGTCGGCCGACAGGCCCGGGTGGTTGATCAGCAGCAGCCGCGCCTCCTTGAGATAGAAGACCAGATTCTCCGGGGTGAGCAGGGCACCGGCGGCGCCGATCGCCACCAGCAGCCAGGTGTCCAGCTCCGGCAGCTTGTTCATCAGTCGCAGCGCCATGCCCTCCTCGCCGATCGCGGCCTGGGGGGTGAGCTGGTAGAGGCCGAGGGCCAGCAGACCACCGGCGCCGACCAGGTCGATCAGCACCTGATCGCGCTCGCCATGGGCTAGGCTGATCGGAAAGGAGCTGCCCAGCGCCATCAGCAAGGCCACGGCCAGCAGATTGGCCAGGCTCCAGCCGAGCACGTAGGCAAAGGAGCGGCGCAGCGGTGCCCGGCCCAGCAGCAGCAGGGTGAC
>CALPMR020000088.1 GCA_943324725.2 Bordetella parapertussis
ACCGGTCAGGGCAGGCCAGGCGCGGGTGTGGGCGGCGATGCCAGGGGCGTTGGTCTGGAGATTGCGCAGGAAATCGGGGCCGGTGGCCACCTGGACCAGATCGCCCGCCTGATAGAGCTCGATCGCCCGGCGATAGCCCTGGCTCACCACCTCCCGGGGCAGCAGACCGCGGCGATAGAGATCGCTCCAGAAGGCAAAGGCGCGGCGACCCGCGGGCGTTTCGAACGCCGCCCGCTGGCGGCCATCGAGCAGCTGCACCCCCATCTGCACCATCGACTCCAGCAGTTCGGCCGAATCGTCTGGAACCACGGTGACGAACAGGGCATAGCGACCGGTGCGGCGCTTCACGGCCTCGGCGTAGGCGGGCACCTCCTGCCAGCGGCGCGGCGGCGCGCTGTAGCCGGCCTGGCGCAGCAACTCCCGATTGGCCATCGTCACCCGGGTGGTGAGATACCAGGGGATGGCGAACTGCAGCGAGCCCTGGCGGCCGGCCTGCCAGATGCGCGGCAGATAGCTGGCCTGGGCCCCCGCCGGCAGCAGTTCACTCAGATCACGCAGGCCGCCCTTGCTGGCCAGATTGGCGGCAAAGGGAGGGTTGAGGTTGACCAGGTCCGGGGCCGTGCGCGCAAACACGGCGGCCAGCAACTTGCGCTCCACCGAACTCCAGGGCACATCCGTCCAACGCACCGTGTAGCCGGGATGGAGCCGCTGCCAATCGTGGATCACCCGCTGCATGAAGGGGTTGAAGCGCGGCGCCAGATCCAGCGTCCAGACACTGATCTGGCGCTCCTGGGCACCGTTGTCGGGGGAGCGGCCGCCGCAGGCGACCAGACCGAGGGCGAGGGCCAGGCCGGGCAGCAGGGCCAGCAGGCGGCGACGCCCGAATCCGGCACGGCCTGAGCCTCGGCCGCCGAAGCCGTGTGGTTTCCATGGGCGTGGCAACAAGCTCATACCGACAAGCCTCGCCAACCCGCCCCAACCTGGCGCCAGAAGATCAACTGCAGTGAACAGAGCATGGGGGCCAGCAAAGCGGTCAGCAAGGTCTGGGCCAGCAGAACCTGCAGGCCGACCTGAGCGAGATCCTCCCAGCGCCAGAGCGGCATCGCCACCAGGGCAGCCGAGGGACCAGCCTGGCGCAGGGCCTCGGCACCACCGGCCAGCCCCTCCACGCTGCCCTGCAGCGAGGCCGCCCCGCGCCAGGACAGGAGCGCCCACTGCAGCATCAGGCTGCCATTCAGCAGGGCGGTGCCCACCAGAGCCAGCAGTCCGAGGCTGAAACTGCGCTGAATCAATGGCGCCTTGCGACCCATCCGCCCCCACCACCAGCCCAGCAGCACCAGGCCGGGCACCAGGCTGACGGTACCGGGATGAAGCCCATCAAGCAGCAAGCCCAGCCCCAGCCCGGCCGCAGCACCCGCGAGGCGCCCCTCGCTCAGGGCCCAGGGCAACAGCCAGAGCACGGACCAGGCCGGCGGCACAGCATCGAGTTTCAGCCAGCCGGGCGATGCCAGGGTGAGCAGGGGCACCAGCAGGCCCGTGGCCACCAACCAGGGCTGACGGGAGAGCAGGGCCATCAGGGCAGCAGCACCTGCACCCAGTCCACCGCATCCGCCGGCGCACTGAGCTGCACCAGAGCTTCCGGGGCGGGATCGGCATCGGCATTGATCCGCTGGATCACCCCCACCGGCAGATTCGGCGGCACCAGGGTGCTGGCGGGGGAAGTGAAGATCACATCCCCGGGGCGGGCATCGGGATCCTTTTCCAGAAAGCGCAACAGCGGCCGGGCCGTGCCGATGCCACTGAGCAACCCCTGCTGGCGGCTGCGCCCCACCCAGACGCCGACACGGCTGCCTGGATCACTGAGCAACCGCACGGTGCTGGTGGTGGGGGTGGTGGAGGCCACCAGGCCGATCAGGCCGCCTGGAGCCACGATGGCATCGCCGACTCCCACCCCCTGCAGGCTGCCCTTGCCGAGCAGCAGCTGCTGCCACCAGCCACCGGGTTGGCGCGAGATCACGGCCGCCTGCAGACGGCGGCCCTGAACGGCCGGCAGATCCAGCAGCCCCCGCAGGCGCCGATTTTCCCGCTCCAGCTGCTCCAGCCGGGCACGATCGCCGAGGCGCTGGGCGGCGCTGATCCACTCCTGCTGGGCCGAACCAGGCCAGAAGGGCCGGCTGAGCAGGCCATAGGCATCGCTGAGCAGGGCACCCTTGCTCAGCCGCACGGCCACCAGGGCCAGCAGCACCAGCAACCAGGGCCAGACCCGCAGCAACGGCAGCAGGGCACCGACACGCGGCAGGCGGACCGGCGCCATCGGGATCAGGACACCGGACGGGCGAAGTCGGGCGTGTCGAGCACCCGTTGCAGGCGGGCAAAGTCCTCGAGCACCATGCCGCAGCCATTGACCACACAGAGCAGCGGGTCTTCGGCCACGTGGGTGAGGATGCCGGTCTCGTGGCTGATCAGGTCACAGATGCCCCGCACCAGGGCGCCACCACCGGCCAGCATGATGCCGCGATCGACGATGTCGGCGGCCAGCTCGGGCGGCGTGCGCTCCAATGTGCGCTTGACCGCCTCAACGATGACGTTGAGGGGCTCAGCCATGGCTTCGCGGATATCGCCGGCGCGGATGTTGATCGTGCGCGGCAGGCCGGAGAGCAGATGCAGGCCACGCACGTCCATGGAGGTCTCGTCGTGGGCGTCGTCGGGGAAGGCGGAGCCGATGCGGATCTTGATGTCCTCGGCGGTGCGCTCACCCACCACCAGGTTGTGCACCTTCTTCAGATAGACCGTGATCGCCTCACTGAGTTCATCCCCCGCCACCCGCACCGATTCACTGAGCACGGTGCCACCGAGGCTGAGCACGGCCACTTCGGTGGTGCCACCGCCGATGTCGACGATCATCGTGCCGACGGGCTCGGTGACCGGCAGTCCGGCACCGATCGCCGCGGCGACGGGCTCATCGATCAGATGCACCTGCCGGGCGCCGGCCAGGCCGGCCTGGTAGACGGCCCGGCGCTCCACCCCGGTGACTCCGCTGGGGATGCCCACCACAAGGCGCGGAGCGATCACGCCCCGGCCCTCGTTGCCCTTCTGGATGAAGCTCTTGATCATCAGCTCAGCGGCATCGAAATCGGCGATGACGCCGTCCCGCAGGGGACGCACGGCGCGGATGTTGCCGGGGGTACGGCCGAGCATCAGCTTGGCTTCATCGCCGACGGCCAAAGGCGTGCCCCGCTCCAGATCGATGGCGACCACCGAGGGCTCCTGCAGCACGATGCCCTTGCCGGAGATGTACATCAGGGTGTTAGCCGTTCCCAGATCAATGCCGATATCACGCGAAAACTGGAAGCGACGGAAGAACACGGGGGTAGTAGGTCGGCAAGGTCTGCGGATCCTAGGTGGGGTCGATCCAGCTGCCGCAACGGCAAACCAGCCGGGGGATGGGACAACCGCGCCAAAGGGTGGAACTGCTCAACTGTGGCGCTCTGACCGGGTGCCGCATCATTGATCCATCCGTTTCAGACCAAACCCCCATGGGCGTCAACTCCATCACCCTCGTCGGCCGGGCCGGCCGCGATCCCGAGGTCCGCTACTTCGAGTCCGGCAGCATGGTCGCCAACCTCACCCTGGCGGTGAACCGCCGCAGTTCGGGCGACGAACCTGACTGGTTCAACCTCGAGATCTGGGGCAAGCAGGCCCAGGTGGCCGCCGACTATGTCCGCAAGGGCTCCCTGGTGGGCATCATCGGCTCCTTCAAGCTCGATCGCTGGACCGATCGCAACAGCGGCGAGGAGCGCTCCAAGCCCGTGATCCGCGTCGATCGCCTTGAACTGCTGGGCAGCAAGCGCGACGGCGACAGCAGCGGTGGTTTCTCCGGCGGCGGCGGCGGCGGCAGCTATGGGGGCGGCGAGCCCAGCGAAGAGGACGTGCCCTTCTGAGCCCCGAGACAGGCGAACCTGCCACCAGGGGCTTGTGCCACTCGCCCGGCCGGGTTATCAAGTGGCACGAAGCCAGCCGAGGCGCCCTCCCGGGGGCGCCTTTTTGCTGGGCACCGCTCGGCGATCGCCTGCAACCCGTGCCGTCGCTGGCATCACGGGGCCAGACAGGGGCGCATGCCGAAGCAGACCGGGGAGAAGCCGCCTAATCGGCGGACTGCCGGCGCTTCCAGATCCGCAGACCCAGCCAGGCCACAAACGCCAGGATCAGCAGCAGCAGCAACTTGTTGACCAGCCCTTCCACCGGCTTGATCGCCCCCAGCACCCGATTCCAGTTGCTGCCCAGGGCCCAGCCGGCACCGGTGAGCGCCGCGGTCCAGATCAGACTGCCGGCGGTGGTCCAGAACAGGAACGAGCCGAAGGGCATCAGTTCGATGCCGGCCGGCACGGAAATCAGGGTGCGGATGGCGGGAATCAAGCGGCCCCAGAACACCACGGCGGCGCCGTGGCGCTGAAACCAACGGCGGGAGTTGGCGAGCTCATCGGTGGACACCCCCAGCCAGCGCCCATGGCGGCTGACCCACTGCTGCAGGCGCTCCTCATTGACCAGCCGTCCGACCCCGTACCAGGGCAAGGCCCCCACCACCGTGCCCAGCAGACCGGCCAGCACCACCAGCAACACATTGAGCTTGCCCTGGGCCACATAGAAACCGGCCAGGGGCATGATCAGCTCCGAAGGAATCGGCGGAATCACGTTCTCCAGCACCATGGCGCCGAAGATGCCCAGATAGCCCCACTGCTCCACCAGGCCCTCCACCAGGGTGTTCAGTGAGCTGAGCATCGACATGGCTGGCCAGGCAATGGTGTGATCGTCCAGGGCGTGAGCGTAGGTGGGCCCACCCAACCGCTCAACGCCCCGGCCTCACCAGGCGAACCACATCGAGCTGGAGGCGTCGCCTCGAAAACCAGCCATGGCATGGAGCAAAGCCAGGATCTGCAGAGATCTCACGGCCCCATGCCACAGCCCCAGAAGCCCTGGCGACAGGGGTTCAGTAGCGGTAGTGCTCGAGCTTGTAAGGGCCCTCCACCGGCACGTTGATATAGGCGGCCTGTTCC
This sequence comes from Bordetella parapertussis, assembly GCA_943324725.2. Classification (GTDB taxonomy): domain Bacteria; phylum Cyanobacteriota; class Cyanobacteriia; order PCC-6307; family Cyanobiaceae; genus Cyanobium. Next base: position 5,055 of record CALPMR020000088.1, read on the forward strand.
GCGCTGAGCTCGGTGAGCTTGGCGCCGATCTTCTCGAGGTGCAGGCGGGCGACGGCCTCATCGAGGTGCTTGGGCAGCACATACACCTGCTTGCCGTACTGATCACCCTTGGTGAAGAGCTCGATCTGGGCCAGCACCTGATTGGTGAAGGAGTTGCTCATCACGAAGCTGGGGTGGCCGGTGCCGCAGCCGAGATTCACCAACCGGCCTTCAGCCAGCAGGATGATGCGGTTGCCGCTGGGCAGGATCACATGATCCACCTGGGGTTTGATGTTTTCCCATTCGTACTGCTTGAGTGAAGCCACATCGATTTCGTTGTCGAAATGGCCGATGTTGCAGACGATCGCCTGATTCTTCATCTGCAGCAGATGCTCATTGCGGATCACCTGGAAGTTGCCGGTGGCCGTCACGAAGATGTCCACATCCGCCACCACGTCGTCAAGACGCACGACGCGATAGCCCTCCATCGCCGCCTGCAGGGCACAGATCGGATCGATCTCAGCGATCATCACGGTGGCACCGAGACCACGCAAAGACTGGGCCGAGCCCTTGCCGACATCGCCGTAGCCCATCACCAGGGCCACCTTGCCGGCCACCATCACATCGGTGGCGCGCTTGATGCTGTCAACCAGCGATTCACGGCAACCGTAGAGGTTGTCGAACTTGCTCTTGGTGACCGAATCGTTGACGTTGATGGCCGGGAAAGGCAGCTCGCCGCTGTTCTGCAGCTGATACAGCCGGGCCACCCCGGTGGTGGTTTCTTCCGTCACACCCTGGATGTTGGCGTGAATGCGGGAATAGAAGCCGGGCTGAACCGCCAGCTTGGCGCGAATCGACTTGAACAGGGCGATCTCCTCCTCGCTGCCGGGGTGATCGAGCACCGAGAGATCCTGTTCGGCCTTGGTGCCGAGAATCACCAGACCGGTGGCATCGCCACCATCGTCGAGGATCATGTTGGGCGTACCGCCATCGCCCCACTCGAGGATGCGATGGGTGAAGGCCCAGTACTCATCGAGGGTTTCACCTTTGTAGGCGAACACCGGCACACCGGCGGCGGCGATGGCGGCCGCGGCGTGATCCTGGGTGGAGAAGATGTTGCAGCTCGCCCAGCGCACTTCGGCGCCGAGGGCCACCAGAGTTTCGATCAGGACGGCCGTCTGGATCGTCATGTGCAGCGATCCGCAGATGCGGGCACCCTTGAGGGGCTGCTCGGCACCGTGCTTGGCCCGCAGGGCCATCAGGCCGGGCATCTCGGTTTCGGCAATGGCCATTTCCTTGCGGCCGAAATCGGCCTGGGAAATATCGGCGATCACATAGGACGACGTGGACTGAAGACCGGCGAACTCAGCCGCAGGGCTGGAAGGTGCTGCCACCATGGTGCGGACACTCCCGACTGGGAGGACGAATGGGATGAATGTGGACGGGAAGTTCTGCGGAGACGCCGAGGCTTCGGGCTCGCTTGGAAACGAATCTACAAGGATGACGCCAGATGATGCGCGGCGGTTGCGCCAGCTCAGCGATCCAGCCGCCACCGCCGCCCTTGGCCGGGAACTGGCCGCCGAACTGCTGGCCCAGCGGACCTCCAATCCACTGCCGGCGGACGCCGTGCCCCTGCTGCTGCTGAGCGGCGATCTGGGCGCCGGCAAGACCTGCCTGGTGCAGGGGCTGGCCGCAGGGCTGGGCATCGATGAGCCGATCACCAGCCCCACCTTTGCCCTGGCCCAGCACTACGAAGGGCGCCTCGCCGACGGCACGCCAACGGCCCTGGTGCATCTCGATCTCTACCGGCTCGACCAGAGCGCCGCCGCCGATGAGCTGCTGCTGCAGGAAGAAGAAGAAGCCCAGGCCCTCGGCGCCGTCCTGGCGGTGGAATGGCCCGGCCGCCTCAGCTCCACACCTGCAGGGGCCTGGCACGTGGAACTGGAACTGACCTGCGCCAGCGATCCGGAGCAGGGCCGCCACGCCCGGATCAGGCCGCCCCTGCCGCCGCCAGATGCTCCAGAAGCGCCGCAATGATGCGGCTATTGGCAGCCGGAAACGGGTAGTCGGCCAGCTCGGCCGGCCGTACCCAGCGCACCTGCTGGGAGGCCAGGGGCTGGGGCTCACCCGCGAGCCAGCTGCAGAGATGCACCACAAAGCGCAGGCGCTTGTGGCTGTAGGCGTGCTCGATCACGATCAGCTCCTCGCCCACAGTCACGGCGATCGCCAGTTCCTCGCTCAGCTCGCGCGCGATCGTGGTGGCGATCGGCTCCCCTTCCTCCTGCTTGCCGCCGGGGAATTCCCACAGGCCGCCCAGCAGCCCCTCGTTGAGCCGCTGATCGATCAGCACCCGGCCGGCACCATCGAGCACGACGCCCACCCCGACCACCTGATACGGCACGGTGCGGGGGGCGTCCTTCACGGGGAAACGGGCGGGATCGCCGGCAGCGTAGGCAGCGCAGTGCCCCTGCCAGGGACAGAGGCCACAGCGGGGAGAACGGGGGGTACAGACGCCGGCGCCCAGATCCATCAGAGCCTGATTGAAGGCTCGGGGCCGCCGCGGATCGAGCAACGTCTCACTCAGCCGCCAGAACCGGAGCAGCTGCCGCGCCGGCGGCCGCGGACTGGCAGTGAGCCGCGCCAGCAATCGTCTGACATTGCCATCGAGGATCGCCTCCGGCTGATCGAAGGCTGAAGACACAATGCTGGCAGCAGTGCTGCGGCCCAGGCCCGGCAAGGCCTGCCAGGCCTCCAGGCTGCGGGGCCACAGATCAGATTCACAGGGGCCCGGGGCCTCCGACAGGCCGAGGTTCGGGCTCAGGCTCTGATTCGGGCTCAGCTTCCGGCTCTCGCTATGGACAGCAAGCAACTGCCCCGCGGCCTGATGCAGGCGCCGGGCCCGGGAGTAGTAGCCAAGGCCCTGCCACAGCATCAGCACGTCGTGCTCGGCGGCGGCGGCCAGGGCGCTCAGACTGGGCAAGGCCGCCATCCAGCGCTGCCAGTAGGGCAGAGCCACCTGGAGCTGGGTCTGCTGCAACATCACCTCGGCCACCAGCACGGGGTAGGGATCGAGCGCCTCCCCCGGCTCCGGCCTGCGTCCATCGGGCAACAGCTTCCAGGGAATGCCATGGCGGCCATGGAGCTCCCACCAGGCCAGCAGCTGCTGGCGCAGCTCTGGGATCACGTCATCGAACGACTCCCGAATCGTTCCCCCGTCCAGCTGGGATCCACTCTGCCGGGCAAAGCCCAGTCCAGAGCCCACTGAGAGCCGATGAACCAGCAACCGCCGTCGTGCTGCCGTCAGCGGATCAGCTCCCAGGGCGGGCGATCCAGCGTCATGGGTTCAGGTGCAGCGTCGACGCGGAACTGAACAGCGAAGGGAGTGAAGGCCTGCAGCGCTTGTTCCAGGGCCGGCCGGATTCGGCAGCCACCAGGCTGGTGTCGCCAGCGCCAGGGACAGCCCGGGTGGCTCTGCACAGTCGTTGGGGCTCTGCTGCCACCTCCTCACAGCCATCGATGGGGCTCAAACAGCGGCGCCACCGCTGAGGCGGTCGCCTGACGCCCCGCCGAACCCATCCTCGCCAGACTCAGAACCCCCCAGGCCTGGGCCGCCCCGAAGACAGCGACACATTCACCACCGACGGAGCCACTGCCGACTGACCCACCGACGACCGTGCCGGATCGGGCAGCTGGGGGCCGGGGGGCGAAGGCCGCGGCGCCTGGGGCACCGCCACCACGTTGAAGGCGATCGACCAGCGCTCCCCCGCACCGCGGAACGGCGCCACCGAATGGGGCTGCCAGGCCGGAAACACATAAAAGTCACCGGGCACGGGCAACACGTACTCGGCCATGCCGGTGCGGAAGCTCTGGATGTGCCATTCCTCCGGCCCGTGGAAACAGAGCTGGCCGTCAAAGCTCTCGGCGTTGATCTGGGGTGGCACCTGCAGAAACAACACACCCGAGAAACTGCCGCCATGGGTGTGGGTGGGGTTGTAATCACCCTGGCGCTGCACATTGAGCCAGAGATCGATCATCTGCAGGCCATAACGACCCGGCACCCAGGGGCCCCGCCCCTGGGGGGGCTGCTTGTCGATCACGTGGCGGATCCAGCGCTCACAGCCCGGCAGGATCACATCGCGGCAGAGCTCGATCACCGCCGGTTGATCCGGCCGCAGTTCCCGCTGCTGAAACAGCTGGCCGGCCAGTTTCGCGGCCGCATTTGGACTGGCCTCCGGGTTGGCCGCCACCTGGCGGGCCAGGTTCTGCAGATCGGCCAGCAAAGCCTCGCTCAGGCTGCCCTTGAGCAAGTAGCGGGGGAAAAGGCGGAGCACCTCCATCTCAGCGCCTTGCCCCGCCGGAGGCATCAATCCACCCATACCCACACTCTCCTTTCATAGAGGCTATCCCACCCCCAGGTGAATCCAGCGCCCGCTGGGACGAAGCCCACCCAAGGCGAGCTTCGGTACCTGATGCCACCAACCAACCGCTCTGATTACAGAAGTGCTCGCCCTCAGTCGTGCCCCTGAAACCGGCAATGACTCCTGCTGCGAAGGTATCGACCCCACCCAGGCGAAGTCCTCGCTGCCCGCAGCGATCAGCCCATCACGCAAACAGCCAGGCTCGTTACCCCCAGGCGCAGTGACCCACCCCGACCCCCAGTCGCAAACTCCAGGCCACCCCACTCCAACAGCCAACACCCTCAAGCCACGAAACTCTCGACCCCAGTCGAGGTTTGCAGCCTGATGCGGCTAAGCCGACGTGCCGCCAGGCCGAGGCGTGCCCCATGTCGTCCAACTCCCAGCCCAAGTTCAGGCCACCCCACTCCAACAGCCAACACCCTCAAGCCACGAAACTCTCGACCCCAGTCAAGGTTCACAGCCTGATGCGGCTAAGCCGACGTACCGCCAGGCCGAGGCGTGCCCCATGTCGTCCAACTCCCAGCCCAAGTTCAGGCCACCCCACTCCAACAGCCAACACCCTCAAGCCACGAAAC